>JANNVG010001016.1:0-2961 GCA_031414395.1 Fimbriiglobus sp. | reverse complement strand
CCAAGGGCCGGGCGGCTTCCAGCCCGCGCTGCCCGGCCTGAACGGCCGCTTCCGCGGCAACGGCTTCCTGCCGCCCCCGCCCGGACCAGCCCCCATCCGCCCGCCCATCAACCAGGGCCAGAACGGCAACAACCAGAACGGCGGCGTGAACGGCAACGGTGGTGGCGGGGTCAACGGCAACGGCGGTGGCGGGATCAACGGCAACGGTGGCGGCGTGAACGGCAACGGCGGCGGCGGGATCAACGGCAACGGCGGCGGCGGGATCAACGGCAACGGCGGCGGTAACTTCGGTCAGGGTGGCGGCGGTGGTAACTTCGGCCAGGGTGGCGGCGGTGGCAACTTCGGCCAGGGTGGTGGCGGTGGCAACTTCGGTCAAGGTGGTGGTGGCGGCAACTTCGGCCAGGGTGGCGGGTTCGGCGGCGGCGGTGGCAACTTCGGCCAGGGTGGTGGTGGGAACGGTGGTGGGGTGGGTGGCGGGAACGGTGGGTTCGGCGCGAACGCGATCGGCATTCGGACCGTGCCGGTCATCGGTATGATGGGTGGCGGTGGCGGCGGTGGCGGGCAGTTCGGGCAAGGGGGCTTTGGTGGTGGCCAGGGCGGGTTCGGCGGCGGCCAAGGCGGGTTTGGCGGTGGCCAGTTCGGCCAGGGCGGCTTTGGTGGCGGGCAAGGCGGGTTTGGAGGCGGTCAGTTCGGCCAAGGGGGCTTCGGTGGTGGTCAAGGCGGGTTCGGCGGTGGCCAGTTCGGCCAGGGCGGCTTTGGTGGCGGCCAAGGTGGTTTCGGCGGCGGCCAAGGTGGTTTCGGCGGTGGGCAGTTCGGCCAAGGTGGGTTCGGCGGTGGACAGGGTGGCTTCGGCGGTGGGCAGTTCGGCCAAGGTGGGTTTGGCGGTGGACAGGGCGGGTTTGGAGGCGGTCAGTTCGGCCAAGGGGGCTTCGGCGGTGGTCAAGGCGGTTTCGGCGGCGGTCAGTTCGGGCAAGGCGGGTTCGGTGGTGGTCAGGGCGGCTTTGGTGGCGGTCAGTTCGGGCAAGGCGGGTTCGGCGGCGGGAAGATCGGCTTCTCGGGCGCCAGCGGGCTGTGATCCGAGACGGATTAGAACCGCGACCGTCAGGGTGCGGGTGGCAGCCACACGTGGTTGCCACCCGCTCCCTGACGGTCGCGGTTCTACTGGTAGAACGCCGCCGCCGCGAAGCTGACGCTCTCGCTCCCCTGCGGGTGGGCGTACTGCTGGTAGTGCCGCACCCGCCCGCGGGTCGGCTTCGCCGCCAGCAGGGTCAGCACGGTCGGCGAGTGCCCGCAAATCCGCCGGGCGTCGCCCTCGTCGTCAATCACCCTCGTGTACCCAGCCGCGTCCGCCGCTTCCAGGCACTTCAGCAGCTTCTCGTCCTGTGCCCGGCTCGCCTTCAACTGCTCCGCGTTCACCGGCTCCGGGTCGTCGAACTTCGGCCCGATGTGCGCCAGATCCCCGCTGATGACGTAACACACCGGCTCGCCGGCCGCCGCTTCCGCCCCCGCCAATGCCGCCGCCATCCGCGGCAGGTCGTCGCCCACCGGCCCGACCAGCAGCGGCACGACGCGGATCGGCTCGCCCCGCACCTCCGCCAGCAGTTGCAGGAACGGCAGTTCCAGTTCAATCGAATGCTCGGGCATGTGGGCGGCCGGGTCGTCGAACAGCCCGTCGCCGTACTGCGCCACCACGCGGTCGATGAACGGCTGGTCCGTTTCGACCACGCCGAGCGACGTGCGGAAGTGCTGCCGGCTGAGCGTACACGGGGCCGGCGAGTGGTGCGACGTGCCGACCACGACGAACAGCCTGGCGTCGGTTTCCTCGAACAGCGGGCGGAAGCCGTGCCCGTAGGTGACGTTCCCGCGGGTGTAGTCCATGTGCGGCACGAGGACGGCGCGTAAGGTGGAGACCTCACCCCCCGGCCCCCTCTCCATGAATGGAGAGGGGGAGACGGTCGGCATCCCCGCCCCGCCCTTGCCCACGAACAGGCTGCGGATCAGCCGCCGCGTGCCGTCGGCGTCGGCCGGGTACACCCCGACGCAACACGGCTCGCGCACCGGAGCCGTGACCTTCGCCCGCCACGCCGGGCCGTCGAGCAGCACCGCGCCATCGAGTGCGGTCACGAGTGCGGCGATGTCGGCCACAGGCAACCCGGTGGCGGACGCCAGTTCGCCGAGCGAAACGGTGCCGTCGAACAGCTTCACCAGTTCGAGGGCGGCGGGCGACAGGTGAACCGGCTGCCCGACGTTCCGTTGGTCGAACAGCATGAACCCGTTGCGGTCGGGCCGGGCGGCGAGGCCACGGCGCAACCGCGGGGCGTCGGCGGGCGAGGTGAGCATGGGCACTCCGGCGAACGGCGGACTCACGTCCAATGCCCTGAACTTCAGACTGGCTGACGTGTCGCAGGCCAGTGGCTCGGACCGGGTGGACCACGACTCCGTCACGCCACGGACGGCGAGAGGGGTTCATCATAAGACCTCGTCCTCCACGACGCCATTCCTCCACGCCCTCCGCTTGTGCTTCCTCCCGCGCCCTGTGGGACGCGGTCGCCCCCGGCGAACCCGAGCGGCGAACGGCGGGACGTCAGTCCGCCGGTCGTTTTTCAGAACCGGCGGACTCACGTCGCGCCGCCCGCCACACAATTCCGCGCGGCCGATTTGTCAACCGCCGGGTCGCACCAAATGGCACACCTATACACAATTCAACTGAGCGGCGCATCCGGCCTGTTCGCCCGAAGCGCGAGCGAGGGGCCAATTCCAGACTTGTTACTGACCTTCGGAAAAGGAATGCCAGCGGACGGGTGCAACCACACCCAGGCCGAAGGCCTGGCAGTGTTCAGCCCAGGGCAACGCCCTGGGTGTCCGGCCATCCCACCCGCCACCCTGACAGGGAGGGACCCTGCGCTCGCCGGCCTACCGCCTGCGGGCGGTGGGTGGTCCCGACCCAGGGCGTTGCCCTGG
>JANNVG010001015.1:0-10218 GCA_031414395.1 Fimbriiglobus sp. | reverse complement strand
GGGGGGCCCCGCCCTTGGGGCCCCCCCCCGCGCCGCGGCCCCCGCCGGGGGGGGTGTTTGCCTTTGCCCCGCCCGGGGGGGGCCGCGGCTCGTGGCGGTCGCGGCTCATCTCGCCACTCATCTCGCCCCCTTCGCCAGCGGGATGCAGTCGAACACCCCGCCCTCGGCGAAGAACCGCTTCTGCACGTCCTCCCACTTGCCGCTCGGCACCAGCGTCGTCGCCCGCTTCAACTCGATGGCCGGGAACTGGTCGGCCGTTTCCTTTAGCACGTCCGCGTTCGTCGGCCGGTAGTAGTGCTTGGCGATGATCCGCTGCCCCTGCGGGGTGTGTACGAACCGCAGGTACGCCTCGGCCGCGGCGCGGCTGCCCTTGCGATCGACCACCTTGTCCACCACCGCCACGTGCGGTTCGGCCAGCACGCTGATCGGCGGGTAGACGATCTCCAGAGCGTCGTTCGCCTCCTTCACTTCCAGGTGGGCTTCGTTTTCCCACGTCAAATGCACGTCGCCGAGGCCCTTCGTGGCGAATGTCATGGTCGCCCCGCGGGCGGACGGGTCGAGTACCGGCACGCGCCGGAACACGTCCGCCACGAACCTCTCCGCGTCCGCCTCGCTGCCGTCACGCCACACCACCGACCCCCACATGGCCAGGAAGCTCCACTTGCCGTTGCCGCTCGTCTTCGGGTTCGGCGTAATCACGCTCACGTCGCCTTTGGCCAGATCGGGCCAGTCGTACACCCGCTTCGGGTTCCCCTTCCGCACCACGAACACGATGGTGGACGTGTACGGCAGCGTGCCCTCCGGCGGCTTGGTCAGCCAGTTCTCGTCCATCAGCCCGGCCTTGCGGAGTTGGTCGGTGTCGGTGAACAGTGCCAGCGTGACGACATCGGCGGGCAGGCCGTCGATGACCGCCCGCGCCTGACTGCCCGACCCGCCATGCGATTGTCGGATGAGTAATCTGGTGCCGGTCTGTTGTTCGTAGTCGTCGATGAACGCGGCGTTCATGTCCCGCCACAGCTCGCGGGTCGGGTCGCAGGCGGCGTTCAGCATCACCTCGTTGCGGGTGAATCCGGACGCGACCACCCACACCGCCGCGAACAGCAGCCAGCCGACAATCAGACCGCCGAGGAGCTTGCGAATCATCTTCCCGTACTGATCGGACGAAATCATCACCAAGTTTAGTGACTTAAACAGGCATGGCCAGTTGGTGTGCCGAAATGGTTCCGGAAACGACGTGGGGTGTCAAGGCGAAGGCCGCGTCGTGAGTCCGCCGGTGCTGGACAGGTTGAAAAACACCGGCGGACTCACGTCGCGCCGTTCGCCCCAGATGGAAAATCGGAACAGCCCTGCCATATCACGTACCCGCCGACGGCTCCCGTTGACCCCCCGCGCTTCCGCTCCTATCATCCCTATTCGGTCTCGTTGTAACGCCCGCGCCGATCCTGATGCCGCACCGGAATCCCGCATGAACGCGGACACTGCCACCCCGACCACCCCCGCGACCCCGGCCCCCGCCGGCGAGTCGCTCCCCGTTGTGCCCGCCCCCGGCGGCACACTTCCGGCGGTGCCGCACGCCCCGGCCGAGCCGAACGCCCTGCTGGACGGGACGAAGAAGGCGTGGGACAACCTGAAGGCCGGCAAGGTCGGCAACCCGCGGGTCATCGCGCTGGTGCTGGCGGTGGCGGCCATCTTCGCCGCCTGGTGGTTCCTGAGTACCTCCAGCCTGAAGTCCGATTCCGCCCTGTGGTACAACTTCGACTCGACGCTCAGCGACAAGGGGATCAAGACGTTCACCGACGAGCAGTCGCAGGCGAACACCCCGGCGGGGAAGATCGCCAAACTGAACGACGCACGCCTGCGGCGGGATGCCGCCCTGCTGCGGATGACCGACCGCCGGCTGTCGTACCGCGACGGGGCGGCCGACACGCTGGAGAAACTGCGGGACGAGTTCGCCGAGCTGGCCGCCCAGATGGGCAAAGACCCGACGATGAAGGCGCAGGCGTACCGCGAGGCGGCCGAGATCGAGATGGGGCTGGTGGGCGTGCCCAAGAAGGGCGTGACGGTCATGCTGAACGTGCAACGCGACGGCCGCGGGCAACTGGACAAGTACGCCGACCTGATGCGGAAGGCGGCCGAGGCCATCGGCCCGAACACCGACGCCGGCAAAGGGTTCATCGCCGACGCCGACAAGTTTTCCAAAGACCAGGAAGCGGCCCAATTGTACCGCCAACTCGGCACCTTCCACGCCAATTTCAACAACCCCGACCCGTTGCCACCGACCACGACCACCGACCCGAACACGCCCAAACTGCCCCCCGGCATCGGTGGCGGCGGCACCAAACCGACCACCCCCGGCGACCTGCCGAAGCCGCCGGTCAACTTCCCGGAAGAGAAGAAGTAGCAGTCGGTCCGGCGAGCCGAGCGGCGTGAGCCGCCGGGTGTGAACAGAACCCGGCCCCTGACGGGGCACGGCTCGCCAGACAGCACATCATGGCCGACATCGACGACGACGACCTGATCCCCCCGCCCGCCCCGGACGCCTTGCCGGCCTACGCCCGCACTCGGGATCCCGTTCCCCTGCTGGTGCGGGTGAAGGCCGAGGGGATGCGGCTGGACCACTACTTGCAAATCTTCTTCAACGACTGTAGCCGCTCCGAGTTGCAGAAGGCCATCTCCACCGGCCACGTCACCTGCAACGGCCAGCCGACCAAATCCAGTTATAAGGTGCGGAACGACGACCAACTCGTGGTGCAGTTGCCCGCCCCGGTGAACGACGTGATCGTCCCCGAGGACATCCCGCTCGAAGTCCTGTACGAGGACGAGGTGCTGGCGGTCATCAACAAGCCGCCGAACATGGTCGTCCACCCGGCCCGCGGCAACTGGACCGGCACGCTGGTGAACGCCCTGGCGTTCCGCTTCGGCGACCAACTGAGCAAGGAGAACGGCACCTTCCGCCTGGGCATCGTCCACCGCCTCGACCGCGACACGAGCGGGGCGATTCTGATCGCCAAGGCCGACGGCATCCACAACAAGCTGAGCCAGCAGTTCGAGAAGCGGACGGTGTTCAAGGAGTACATCGCCATCGCCCAGGGGGAGTTCGAGCGGGACTCGGACTACATCGAGGCCAGCCTGATGCAGCACCCCCGCGACCGCGAGAAGCAGTGCGTGGCGGCCGACCAGGACCACCCGGACGCGAAGCCGGCGATGAGCTACTACGAGGTGCTGGAGAAGTTCCGCGGGTACACGCTGGTGAAGGTGCAGCCGAAGACGGGCCGCACGCACCAGATCCGGGTTCACCTGCTGCACATCGGCCACGCGGTGCTGGCGGACAAGGCGTACACCGGGCGGGGCGAGGTGAAGGTGAGCGACCTGACGCCGGGCCTGCCGCAACCCGACGACCGCGTGCTGCTCGCCCGCCAGGCGCTGCACGCCTTCCGGTTGCGGTTCCGCCACCCGGTGAAGGACACTTGGCTGGAGGTGGAAGCCCCGCTGCCGGCCGACCTGCGCGCCACGCTGGAGGCGCTTCGGGAACACCGCCCGTATCGGTGAGGGCTACTCGTCGTCGGCGATCCAGGCCTTCGCGAAGGCTTCAATTTGGGCCTCGAACGCGCGAAAGGCGTCGAGTTTCCGAAGCGGGGCGAAGTCCTCGATCTCCCTCGCCACTTCCGCCGCCCGTCGGTTCCGCCGAAACTTGGCCAACCTCCTGCCTGTGAATTCGCTTGCGATGTCGAGTGCAGATTCCAGTTCGCTCTTCGGGTCGGCGATCTCATCGTGCTTCGGCGAGGGCAGTTTCCATCGCGCCTTACCACCCGGTTTCATTGCCGCTCGACGGACAGCCAGCTCGTCGAACAGAAGCCACGCCTCGGACTCTCTCACTGGGACGACGCAAACGTGCGGGGGCACAGCGATCCCATTCTCATGCACCTCAAGGACGGCGGAATTGATCTCGGCCACCCGCCGTGCATACCCGGTTCGTGAGTCGGCATCCGCGTGGATCAACAGCAAATCCGCGCCCGCGAACTCTGCGACCGCCTGCTCGATCCGCTGGCGGACACCGCGGCAGGGCCACATGCGCCCGTTAAACACTGCGGTCGCGCCGAAAGTCTGGTCGAGAACCCAGTCGATGATGGGGAGTAGCATGTCGTCGGACGGGCCCTCGGCCGCGAGGGTATAGGTCAGAGACTTCATTCCACCCCTTGCAGTAGGTGCTCGAAGGTTCGCTGGACATCGGCCCGCTCACGCACCCGGCCGTGACCGTTGAGGTGGCTGCCGCTGCCGTTCACCCCCTTCGCAGGCGGGCGGCCGACCGGTTCCAGATACGCGCGGAGTTCACCCATCGTCAGGGCACGCGGTTTCGATTTCCCGGATTCCGGCTTCACCTTCATCCGCCACGTGAGCGGGAGGGAACGGAAGTCTGCCCGGAGAACCACAGTTCCATGGGAGGGGTACATCTCGGCCACCGCACCCAGCAAGGAATCCGCCTGCACTTCGCCGAGGACGAGTGGGGAGTGCGTGTTCACGATCACTTGGCGGAGCGGGTTATCGGCACCCACGGGAAAATCCGTTTCGACAGCGATGTCTTCGAGCAGGCGAATCATGGCCGGAATGCGGGCCGGGTGAATGCCGTTCTCCGGTTCCTCGAAGCAGAGAACCCCGACCGCTTCCTCGTCCGCTTCGAGAACCGACAGGGCCAAGAATCGGAGCGTGCCGTCGGAGAGTGAGCGTGCGGGAAGGCGTACGCCCCGGCGGTCGGTCGCCATCAGGGTGAGCAACTGTCGCTTCTCATCACGGTCAACGTCCAGGTGCCGGATATCGCTGATGAGTTGTTGTAACCTTGAGCCGATTCGGGCGTAAACCGCTTCAGGGTCCGAATCGGCCTGAGAGTGGGCGAGTCGGTAAAGGGTGGCCGGCAGGTGGGCACCGTCCGCCGTGAGGCGGTTCTCCGTCCCATACTCATCGGGCGCACGGAGTGAGGAGGGTTCCAGTTGGAGTAATCGCCACGACTGCATCTCCAACCGGGCGAGTGCGGCCGTCGGACTCTCCAGGGAGGTCGCTGCAGACAGTAAGGTCCGGTTCAACTGGCTTGCCGGTCGAGGAGTTCTCCGGTGACTGTTCCCGTCGGCGTGCATGTAGATGACCGTCGCCCCCTTTTCCTCCCCCGTCGAGATGTAGGGCGACCGCCTCGGTTCATTCTCTCGCCAGATGACTGCCGATTTTCGCCACTCTTCCAACACTGGGAACGCCAACGCCTTGCCCTGTTCGCTCGGCTTAACGTAGGTCAACTCTTCGAACAGCAGTTCCAAACGGTCGCCCAGTTGGTCCGGACCGCTTGGCACGAAGCCGAGTTCGACAGTGTAGCGGAGGAAGGTGGTCCGTGCCTGCACCGCAAGCCCGAGTTGGTCCGCTCCCTCTTTGGGGACAATCATTTCAGCCACAAACCGCATCCGCTCGACTGGCTTGTCGTCCCGCTGATGGAACAATGCACGCACTTCGCCGGTTCGACGCGACTCATCTCGTACGCACTTGGCCGCGTCCACGAACGGTTTGTCGGCCAGTGAACTGAGAAAGCGGATGGCGTCGAACAGGTTGGATTTACCGACCCCGTTCGGCCCGGCAATGCACGTGAACGGACCGAACCGCACGTCCGCATCGACGAGGTTTTTGAACCCAATGATTTGCAGGCGGGTCAGCACGGGAGGACTCCGAGATGCCACTCATTCTACCACCCGTTGCGCCGGCGGGTCGGGCTTCACTTCCCCTTCGCCCTTGCGCGGCACGACGGTCACGGCGGTCAGCACGAGCAGCACGGCCAGGCCGGTTCGCCAGTTCGGCACTTCGCCGAACACCACCCACGCGAACCCGACGAATACGAGCATCGCGGAAGGTCAGGGCTTTCCATCAGGGGGTCGTCGTCGCCAGATCGAGACGGTGCCGCGGCCGGGCACCGGGATCGTCTTCGTGTGGGTGAAGGTGGTTTGCGTGCGGACCAACTGCGGGAGCGGGGAGTTCGCCTCCTCCGGCTGGTTCGGCTCGTCGAGCGGACTGCCTGGTTCGATGGCGATGAACACTAGCACGTCGCACCGGGTGACGGCACACCAGCGGGCGAACAGTTCGGCCGACGGCGGGCCGGCTTCACCCGCCTCGCGAAGATCAGCTTGCAAGCGGTCGGCGCGGCCGAACCGCTCGATGTAGCTCCACTTCGCCCAGAACTTCCACGGGTGGCTGCCGAACACCGCCGGGCGGTCGTCGGCGGTCAGTTCGTCCAGGTACACGTCGGTCAGGTCGCGGAGACTGGCGTCGGGCTTGTACCCCGGTTCGCCCGTGATCACCTCCGTGCCGGCGAGCGGTAAGACAGCCACGCCGATACAGACTGCGAGGATCGTGGCGACCGTCCATGCGACCCACGGGCGTGTGAAGCGGTCGAACACCGTACCGATCACTGCGACGCCCAACCCCGCCGACGCCCATACTCCGGCCGTTGGCGTGAACAGGAACCGCAGCTTGTGGTTCGGGTGTCGCAGGGTGAGCAGCACGCCCAACACAGTGAACAGCGGCACCAACCACCCGCCGCGGCGGTACGCGCCCGGCCACGCCACCGCCACCAGTGCGACCGCGGCGAGTGCCACGACCACCCAGGCCGCAGTAGGATTGCCGGCGTACTCGCGGACGAACCCGTCCCAGAAGAAGTTGGCGGTCTCGGCGAACGTGTCGTGGTACGTCCGCTCGGTGTTCGCCGGGCTGAGGAACCAGAAGAACGTGGTGATGCGAAGGGGGATGAGGAACCACACCAGCACGGGCGTAAGGTGCCAGTAGCACAGGGGGAAACGGTGGTCGCCGAGCCACGCTCTCGCGGGGTGTCGGCCGCCCGTCCACCACCAGATGGTGAGTTGCAACAGCAACAGGGCGTAAACGATGGTGATGAGCGTGGAGGCGGTGCGGAGCGTGATGGGAATGCCGAGGCCGGGGACGGTGAACCCGCCGAGCAGCCACACGCTGATGCACACGCCGAGCAAAATGGCGATGGGGTAGGCGAGCGGGTGGCGGAGTTGGGCGAGCAGACAGGATCGCCACGGGATCTCAGCCTTCGCCCGCTTCAGGAACGCCCACACGTCTCGCCAGTTCAACACCGAGTGTGTGACTCCGCACGCCGCCACCGCCATCAGCCAGTAGTTGAACTTCTGAAAGAAGAGCAGGCTGAGGGCCAACCCGAACCAGCGGGCGGCGGTCGCGGTGCGGTCCTGCTCCCACCGCAAGTAGGTGAACAGCACTGCGAGGGTGAGGCACCCGCCGAGGCTCTCCAACATGCAGTCGGCGGCGTACGCGCGGAACGACGGAGAGGCGAGCACCAGCCCGGCGGCGACGACACCAGCAAGCGGCCCGCACCGACTTGCGGCGCGGTTCGCCAGCAGGTACGCGAACACTGCCCCGACCGCCCACCCGACGAGGCTCGGTACCACGGCGAGCGTCGGTTCTCGCCCACACGCGAGGATGACGCCGCACAGCAGCAGGCCGTGCAGCGGCGGCCAGACGATGCTGCCTTTTTCCAGGTCGGAGGCGAACTGAACGACGTGCCCGCCGCGCAGGTCGGCGGCCATCTCGGAGCCGTAACGGTAGTGGGCGTTGCGGTCGTGCCCGCAGCTCACCCACAGTTGGCGGTGGGTCTCGCGGTGGTGCTGAAACAGCCCGACCGCGGCGGCCGTCGCCGCCACACACACCACGAGCAGGCCGAGGCGGAACGGCCACCGCGAGTCAGTCATCGTGAATCCTTCAGACTGTGAGGACTGTGTCACTGTGGACAAACGTGGATGATGCCGGGGAACGGCGGGTCGGCGTGTTCGCCGTCGAGCGCGACACCGTTTTCAAGCAGACGAACCGCGAGCGATTCCACCCGTCGAGTAACTTCATCAAAAGGGAACCAATCTGTCAATGATACTGTGAACTGATTGGTGTCGGCTTCGACTTCTTCGGGTAGGGTGTCTGCAAGAGCCGCCAACTCTGGTGCGCGGAGCAACAGCCTGCGGAGGTGCACGAATGCAGCCTCGGGATCGAGATGCGCCTGTTCGTCCGGGAACCAACCGGCGTCCCACAGCAAGACGACCTTCCGCCGAGGGCCGTTCTCCATGGGGTTGGTTTTGCTCGGCACCACACGATAGGGCGGACGGGCATGGGCGAACCAGTTTGCGACACCCGTCGCCTCTTCCATCGTGACACCGCCACAGAAGCAGCGGGGTAACGACTCACTGTAGGTTTTCGCCTCCGCCAGCCCGTACCCCCGCAACTCACGCAGCAGCTTGATGAATCTGATCTTGTGGGCCGGATCGTACCCATCGAACCACAGATCGAACCGCCCGCCGGTGGCCGTCCGCCAAGCGTGGTCGATGCCGTCTGCCAGTGCCAACAGCCGAACGGCATGCGGGTGCGTCACATCGATCGCGTCGCCAGTCGCAGCCAGCGCCGCGACCAGCCGCAGGTACTCGGCCTGCTCTGCCCGCCCGCGCTCGTCGAGCCAGTCGGCGTACACCAGCCGCCGCAGGTCGTCGAGCGGGTTCGCCGCGATGCCGGCGAGGAAGGCGTCTTCTTCGGTCATGGCGGCCATGACTACTTCCCCTCCGGCCGCAGCAGGGGGAAGAGGATGACATCCCGGATGGTCGGGGTGTTCGTCAGCAGCATGACGAGGCGGTCGATGCCGATGCCCAGGCCGCCGGCGGGGGGCATCCCGTGCCGCAGCGCGCGGATGAAGTCGTCGTCCAGCTTCGCCATGCTGTCCTCTTCGCTCTGCCCGGCGAGTTGCTTGCGGAACGTCGCCTCTTGCGTGATCGGGTCGTTCAGCTCGGTGTAGGCGTTGGCCAGCTCCATGCCGTGGACGTACAACTCGAACCGCTCGGCGATGTGCGGCTCGTCCTTCTTCCGCTTGGTGAGCGGACAGATGGCGGCCGGGTAGTCGTACACGAACACCGGGCCGACCAGGTGCGGCTCCACCACTTCGCCGAACAAGTCGTTCACCAGCACGTCGTGATCCTTCTCCACGCTCGTGCCGGCCTTCTCGTCCTTCAGCACGGTGGGAACGTGGAACTCCGCCGCCTTCGCCTTCACGGCGGCGCGGTCGGCCATGTCGCACCCCACATGCTCGCGGAACAGGTCGCCGTACTTCGCCCGCTGGAACGGCGGGGTGAAGTTCACTTGCTTGTCGCCCCACGGGATGGTCGGCGTGTCGCCGACCGCGCCTACCGCCGCCACGATCAGACCTTCTGTCAATTCCATAATGCTGAACAGGTCGCCGTACGCGGAGTACAGCTCCAGCATGGTGAACTCGGGGTTGTGCTTGTGGCTGATGCCCTCGTTGCGGAACACGCGGCCCAGCTCGTACACCTTCTCGATGCCGCCGACGAGCAGCCGCTTGAGTGGCAATTCCAGGGCGATCCGCAGCACGAGCGGGATGTCGAGGGCGTTGTGGTGGGTGTCGAACGGCCGCGCCGCCGCCCCGCTCGCCACCGCCTGCAACACCGGCGTCTCGACCTCCAAATACCCCTGCGAATCCAGGTGATTGCGGATGGTGCGGAGGATCTTCACCCGCTGGTGTGCCCGCCGCAGCGTGTCCGGCGTGTAGATGAGGTCGAGGTATCGCTTCCGTAGTCGCGTCTCCTCGTCGGCGAGGCCGTAGTAGCTCGTCGGGTGCGGTTCGAGCGACTTCGTTAAGTAGGTGAACGTGGCGGCGCGAACCGTCGGCTCGCCCATCTTCGTCTTGCCGTACTCCCCTTCCACGCCGATCAGGTCGCCCAGGTCGGTCAGGTTGAGCAGTTTCCAACCCAACTCGCCGATCTGCTTCGCCCCGAGCATCACCTGGATTTTGCCCGTCTGGTCCCACACGTCGAGGAAGAAGATTTTCCCCTTGTCGCGCTTGCCCACCACGCGGCCGGCGATCCGCACCGTCGGCCCGGTGGTGCCGGTGTCGAACGTCTCGGGCGCGACGGTCCGCACGTCGGCGATGTCCTGCTTGCCATCAAACCGTTGGCCCCACGGGTCCACACCGAGCGCTTCGATCTGCTTCAGTTTGTCCAACCGCACGGCAGCTTGTTCGGTCTGGTCGGCGGGCGGGGTCGGCGGGGTCGGGTCGGCGGACACGGTGGCTCTCGGTGAAGGCGGTGTGAGGAGGGGGCATTTTACGGACGGGCGGCGGGGAAGGGTGGTTCGGTGCCGCCCATCTTCGCCGCGAGCAGC
>JANNVG010001014.1:0-17062 GCA_031414395.1 Fimbriiglobus sp. | reverse complement strand
TTCAAGCCGGACGCCCTCTGGACCCGTCCGCGGATAGTCTCTAACCTCCGCAAGTTGAACACCCCCTCTCCCCTGGGAGAGGGGGCCGGGGGGTGAGGTCTCCGGGCCGTTCGCCTATATTACCCCCATGTTCGAGTTCTTCGACCACACCGCCGACCTGGGCCTGCGGGTGACCGCCCCCGACCTGAACGCCCTCTTCACCGAGGCGGCCGTCGGCCTGTTCGCCATGATGACCGACGACATCTCGACGATTCGCCCGAACCTCTCCGCCGCCTTCGACATCCCTGGAACCGACCGCGAGTACCTGCTGTTCGACTGGCTGCGGGGGCTGCTCCTGTACGCCGACGAGAACCGCGTGCTCTTCAGCCGGTTCGACGTGACCGTCACTGACACCGGATTGTCAGCGACGGCGCACGGCGAATCGCTCGACCCGGCCCGCCACCAGTTGGCCCGCGAGGTGAAAGCCATCACCTACCACGGCCTGCGGGTCGAGGAGACGGCGGACGGGTGGCTGGCGGAAGTGATCGTGGACATTTGAAATCGGCCACGGATGAACACAGATCAGCACGGATTCGAGGCAGAACAGAAAATGATTTCTGCTTGATCCGTGGCATCCGTGTTCATCCGTGGCGCATTTGGACTCCGAAATGAAAGCCGCGTTCTCCGGGCCGCTCGAAAAAGTCGACGACTGCTGCTGGCGGATCCCGAAGGGGTACCGCCCGGACATGCGCGTGGACGGCCTCATCTTCGCCAACGACAAGCTGATGGAGTCGATCCGCGGCGACCAGGCTCCCGAGCAGGTGGCGAACGTGGCCACGCTGCCGGGCATCCAAGGGGCGAGCCTGGCCATGCCGGACATCCACTGGGGGTACGGCTTCTGCATCGGCGGGGTGTGCGCCACCGACCCGGCCGAGGGCGGCGTCATCTCCCCCGGCGGGGTCGGGTACGACATCAACTGCGGGGTGCGGCTGTGCAAAACGAACCTGTTCCTCGATGACGTGAAGCACTACCTGCGGGGGTTGGTGAAGGAGTTGTTTCACACGGTGCCGGCGGGGGTCGGGCGGACGGGCAAGTACAAGTTCACCGAACAAGAGACCCGCGACCTGATGGGCCGCGGGGCGAGCTACGCCGTCGGTCGGGATCTCGGCGTGCCGCGGGACCTCGGGCACATCGAGGCGAACGGTCGGATCGAGGACGGCGACCCGGACGAGGTGAGCAAGCACGCCGTCAAGCGGGGCAGTGAGCAGTGCGGCACGCTCGGCAGCGGCAACCACTTCCTCGAAGTGCAGGTGGTCGATCAGATCGCCGACGCGGACGTGGCGGCGGCGTTCGGGCTGGAGTTGAACCAGGTGTGCGTGATGATCCACAGCGGCAGCCGCGGGCTAGGCTATCAGGTGTGCGACGACGCCCTGGCCGCATTCCGCAACGTCCCGGCCAAGTACGGCATCACCCTGCCGGATCGCCAACTGGCGTGCGCGCCGGTCGATTCGCCGGAGGGCAAAAAGTACATCGCCGCGATGCGGGCCGCCGCCAACTTCGGCTTCTGCAACCGGCAGTTGCTCATGCACCAGGCCCGCGAGGTGTTCGCCACTGTGTTCGGCCGCAGTTGGGAAGACCTGGGCATGGAACTGCTGTACGACGTGGCCCACAACATCGCCAAGCTGGAAGAGCACACGGTGGACGGCAAGAAGAAGAAGGTGTGGGTCCACCGCAAGGGGGCGACGCGGGCGTTCCCGGCCGGGCACCCGGAGTTGCCGCCGGCGTTCATCCGCACCGGCCAGCCGGTCATCATCCCCGGCGACATGGGGCGGGCCAGTTGGGTGCTGGTGGGCGGGGCGGCGAGCATGGAGCGGACGTTCGGCAGCACCTGCCACGGGGCCGGCCGAGCCATGAGCCGTACTGCTGCCAAAGCCGACGCCGCCGGCCGGCGGATCGACAAGGAGTTGGAAGCCCGCGGGGTGATCGCGATGTGCAGCAGCCGGCAGGGACTCGCGGAGGAACAGCCGAAGGCGTACAAGAACGTGGACGACGTGGTGAGCGTCGTCCACGCCGCCGGCCTCAGCCGCAAGGTGGCCCGGATGCGACCCATCGGCGTGATTAAGGGGTGAGTCGGCCTACCACTCGCTCGCCCAATCCGGTGCCGCACACCGCTGTGGTTCATCCTGTGGGAGAGCCACTTCACACAGCGTGCGACTCCGCTCGATGTCCTGAATTCGCAGGGCGGTCGCGGTCGCCACGGCGAGTTGCCCGGTCGCTGTCCAGTCCGCCCACTGCACGCCGGGCAACTCTTCGGCGACTCGCTTCCGGTGAAGCCGGTACGGCGCGGGAAGTGACGGGTGCAAGTCTGGCAACCCACGGAAGGCCTCGAACCGACCTCGCACCGAAAGAGCAAATGAAGCCCCCGCGACGGGCTGCACCTTCTCCATCACCACCGTACGGCGCTCGTCCCACATGTCGTTCGGATCGCGCGGTGGTGTGTCTGCCGATTCGATCCAACCCCGTCTGCGTTCGACCGCGAACTGTGCCGGCTGCGTCCATTGCACCCCGCTCAACGCGCGCAGTCGGGCCGCGTCTCCGACCGTCGGCTCGCCCACCTCCCACTGACCGGGGTGGGCGAACTGCGCTCCCCGGCTCCACGTCCCCATTTCCCGCCACGCCGCCAGCGCTCTCAACCACGGCAACCGTGAGACGGCGGTGTAGGTCTCGCCCGCTGGCCAGTCAGACCCGCTCTTGAGCGCGAAGTAGAGAAACCACCGCCCGCCGGGTGAGAGGTCGCACCGTTGCGGGTACAGTGACCCGCGGAACCACGCCCCCGGTGTGTAAGCGCCGGAAATCAGATCCCATCGACCCACCCGCCACCACTTCTTCGGGCGGCGCTCCAGTGCGGCCGCGACACGGACCGACGGATCGGGAATGCAGTAAAGGCGCGGGGTCATGGCGAGTGCAGTAGACCAACGAGCGCGGCGGGGACGCCACCCAAGTGTAGCGTCTCCGCCGGTGTTCGTTCTCCCGTGACCGCAAGCCGAGTGCTTCGAGTGGTGGGCGATCGGCGTCATCAAGGGGTGACGCCGTCGGTCGCTACTTTTTTTCCGTTGCGTGGGTGGTGGCAACGGCTGCCGCCTTCTTGAAGGCGGCTTCCCTCAAATCGCGGGTCGTCCTGCCCTCCGGCACGTCAAGCGTCAGCACGTTGTCCTTCGCTCCGATGGTCACCACCTCCAGAAGTTCCGTCTCCTGATTGAGCTTCTCGCCGTTCCCCGGCGGGTGGTACGTCACCTTGTACCGCCCGGCCGGGACGCCGATGACTGTTTCAGTCGTCCCCCTGACGTACCGCGAGGTGGCCGTGGTGAACGTGCCGTCCGGGTTGACGTTCCCGTTGATCACCGCACCACCCCAGTCGCCGGACTCGGGAATGAAGATGAGCCCCCCGCCGCCGGCCGGTTTGCCCCCCATCGTGACCGTCCCCGTCACCGGGTGGTGAACTGGCACGGGTGGCCCGCCGCACCCGGCGGCGTGCACCGCGAACAGCAGGCCGACGAGCTTAATGTGTCTGTGCATGAGTGTGTGTGTGGAACGAAGGCGGCCCGTGCCGGGGTGGCACGGGCCGGGTCGGGTCACTTCCTCTTTTTCGCCGTCGGTTTCGGGGCGGACGGGTCATAGGCCCCGTTCTTCATATTGCCTTCCTCTTCCTCGACCTGCTTCTCGGCGGCTTTCTGCTGAGCCTCGGTCTCGGCGTTCGTCGCCACCGTCGGAGTGTCTCCACACCCGACAGCGGCGGCGAACACGACCGGCAGCAGCATCCAGAATCGGCGCATCGGAATCTCCGGGAGGGCTAGTCGAGGTTGAACACTTCACCGCCGTTGCGGGTGCAGGCGGCGGCGAAGGCGACCGGACTTACGCCGTATCGGATGCTGCGGACCGACCCGTCGCACATGACGAACTGGGCGCCGCCGGGGTGGGACGAGCCGAACAGTTCGTTCCAGATGGTGGCCGGCGGCGTCGGGTTCGGGCCGTCCAGGTCAGGTTGCGGGGTGCGGGGAATGGTCACCGCCGCCCCGGTACGCGGGTGGGTGTAGGAGTAGGTGCCCCCACCGATGCGGACGACGCACTGGTCCCAGCCGGCGTTCAGATGGTTCTCGTTGTCCCCACCGTCGCGCCCTTGCTGGGCCGGGTGCAGCCACTTCTCGCCGAGCATGATGGTGTTCGTGGTGCCGTCGGTGATGCCGACCATCGTCACCCCGCCGACGTTCTCTCGCACCATCACCCCGTTGAACGAGTTGACCCCGGACGGGACACCTGGAAGGCTGCCGTTTGACCCCTGGGTGGTGCCGGTGTACGCGGTACCGTTCTCGAAGTCGGTGCCGGCGTTGCCGTTATAGTCGCACCGGGTGCCGGCTCCGTACACGGTCGGGGCGCGACGGGTCGGGCAGTAGTACGTCTTGACCGGGGTGACGTAGAGGGTCGCCCGAGAGACGGTGCGGTACAGGTTGTCCTGCTCGATGTACGGCAGGACGTGGTACCGCCAGTTGAACCCGGTCCGGTCGTCCATGATCCCGGCGGCGTTCTTGGCGGTGACGTCCGGATCGGCCCAGTTGCAGCAGCCGCGGGTCTGGGCGTTGTTCGGCGCGCCCACGTTGCCGTCACGCCCGCCCTTCGGCAGGAAGCTATTGGCGTCGTGGAAACTGTGGAAGGCGATCCCCAGTTGTTTCATGTTGTTGCCGCACTGCATGCGCGCCGCCGCCTCTCGCACTTTCTGCACCGCCGGCAGCAGCAGGCCGATCAGAATCGCGATAATGGCGATCACCACCAGCAACTCGATCAGCGTGAACGCGGTACGACTCAACGACCTCGGCATGACACCCCTCCGGAGAAAAAATGCGAACGGCCGAACGCCCCCCGACGGTTCGTGCGACGTGCGGTGTTCGAGAGGAAGGGTAAAGTCGGGGTGTGAAGGGGTGATGTCGCTGAGCTGTGGAAAGGGTGTGTTCACCGACTCTTCTCACGCAGGCCGCACTACTGCAACAGGCCGCGGTTACGCAGATACCCGAGTACCAGCTTCTCGAACGGCACCTGATTGGACGTGAACAGGTAGCTCATGCCCCGCTTCGTGCAGAACTGGTTGACCGTGCCGCGGAAGGCGGCGAGCGTCTTCTCGTAGCGGGCGAGCAGCGGGGCGGAGATGGTCACCTCGGCCTCATCGCCGTCTTCGATGTCGGTGAACTTCAGATCACCCGTGAACGGCGGGGCGATCTCTTCGGCGCTCAAGATGTGGATGCAGTACACGTCCAGGTTGCGGCTAGCGAGGAACCGCAACCCCTCCTCGAACCCGTCCTTGTCCATGAAGTCGGACAGCACCATGGCGATGCCGCGGCCGGTCGCCCGCAGGCTGAAGTTCCGCAAACTCCGGTTCAGTTCACCGCCCCCGCCGGCCGGGATGTTCTCGATCACCTTCATCAACCGTGGCAGGCTCGGCCGACCGCGGAACACCGGACTCCGCCCGCCCCGCTCGCCGCCGATGGTCTCCACGCTCACCCGGTCCATGTTAATTAGCCCGACGAACCCGAGGGCGGCGGCCACCTGCTTGGCGTACCGCAGCTTGGTCGGCGTGCCGTAGTCCATCGACGTGCTGTTGTCGATCAGCAAATGCACGCTCAGGTCTTCCTCCTCCAAGTACATCCGCAGGAAGAGCTTCTCCAGTCGGCCGAACAGGTTCCAGTCGAGCAGCCGCAGGTCGTCGCCGATGGTGTACGGGCGGAAGTCGGCGAACTCCGACCCGCGGCCTTTGCGCTTGCTCAGGCGGTCGCCCTTCATCCGCCCGGCGCGGACCTTCCGCGACACCAGTTCGAGTGCCTCCAACCGCCGGAGGAAGTCCGGGGTGAGGAGCGGTTCGACGGCGGCGGGCGGCTTCTGGGCGGGTGTGGCCATGAGGGAAGTGTATGCGGCCGTACTGGAACCGGGAACGCAGTGACCGGGTGAGCAGATACCCACCCGGTCACTGCGTTCCCGGTTCTATTCAAATAGCGTCGTCGCCTTCCTCGCCTCCGTCTTGCCGGCCCGCACGTCGCTCACCTGCGGCAGCCGACGGACGTAGTCCAGATACCCCTTCAGCTTGAACTTCTTGGCCGTGTTGTCGGACGACATGAACCGGATGTTGCCGAACACGCTCCGCTCGGGCGGCCATGGGCGATCGAACAACCCGAAGCACCACAGGATACCCGTGTAGCTGTTCGGATCGCGGCCGTCGAGTGCGTACTTGTTGTTCAGGTGCTCGAGTACGCGGTACGCGGCTTCGGGCGACGGCGACCACTCCAGCACCTTCTTGCCCCACAGCATCCGCAGGTAGTTGTGAATCCGCCCAGTGGCGACGAGTTCCCGCTGGGCCGCATTCCACAGGTCGTCGTGCGTGGTCGCCGCTTCAAACTGGTCGAGTGAGTACAGTTGACTCCGCTTGTCCGCGGCGTGCTTGTTCAGAGATGCGAGCGCCCACTCGGGCAGCACACCGGCGAGCGTGCCCCGCTCCGACAGTGGTGAAAAGTCGAACGTGTCGAAGTTGCACGCCGGCAGCTCGCCGTCTTCTTGCCAGCTTTTCGGCCCACTTCGCTTCCGCCCCGGTGTCGAGACTGCTGCTGACTGCTGACCGTTGACCGTTGACTGCTGCCGCCCCCAATTCCATTGGAAGCCGACATCCCGCCACGTGATGGCTTCATCGAGGTAGCCGTTCACGTTCGGGTCGCGGCAGAAGTAGTCGTCGCGGTTGCGGGTCTTGGCGTTGATGACGTCGGGCTTCCACGCTTCGCCGAGTACGGCCGCGACGACTTCGTCCATGCTCAGGTGGCCGTAGTGCAGGTGGAAGCTGAGCCGGCTGGCGGACACGGTGTCGGGGGCGTCGGGTTGCGAGCGGTCGTCGGCGTAGCGGCCGAGCTTGGCGTCCACGAACCCGGCGAGCAACCGCCGACCCTCCGTCGGCCCGCCGACCGCCCCCGGCACTGCGGGTACGCTCTGGTCGATGGGCAGCGCCTTCACGAACGCGCTCAAGTCTTTCGGCGAAGTCCACGGCTCGAACGGCGGAGTCAGCCCCTTACCCTTCAATCCGGTGAAGTCGGGTGCGGGGTTCGCACGGTGCTGCCAGGCGGTCGGGAACAGCTTGTGCAACTTCGGCCGCAGGTGTGCGGCGGCGGCGGTCGGCGGGCCAAGCAACGAGAGCGGCACAACCCCGTTGCCGTCGATGGCGTGAACGGCCACGTCCACCGCCGACGCCACCGCCCGGATTTGCGCCGGCACGATGTACTGCGGGTAGTCGTCCGTCACCACCAGGCACGCTTGCTCACACAGCTTGCGGACCAGCCCGCGGCCGGTGTCGCCCGGCGTCTCCACGAACGGCCAGTAGGTCACGCCCATCGCCTTCGCCGTGGCCACGTTCTCCCGCATCCCTTCGAGCATGAACTGGTGGAATCGCGCGCTCACCCACGGCGGGTTCAGCTTCAGCCCCTCGTACACCACGAGCGGCTTCTTGAAGTGGCGGGCCATCGCCGCGGCGTAGTCGAGGGCGTGGTTGTGCGTCAGCCGGCGGACCATCTGCACCCAGTACAGCACGTACCGGCCACCGGAGTTCGGAGTGCCCGCGTTCGCCTTCCGCACGCGGGCGTCGTTGAAGGTGCTCATGGCGAATTCATAGTCGCGTTGGGCCGGTGGTGTCCGGTCGGTGTAAAGTGATTGCGCCTCCCCGCCTCACATTCTCGGAGACTCGGATGCCGCGCCTGCTTCGTCTGGTTGTGCTGATCGTGGGTGTCGCGCCGGTGTTCGCGGCCGATCCGCCGAAGCCCGAGAAGCCCGACAAGCCGGCTCCGGTGTCGGCGGTCGTCTCGACCACGCTGACCACCGACGGCGACAAGATCCGCCAGCTCGCGTTCGACGCCTCCACCGACACCTACTTCGCGTCTGCCAAGCCGCCGACGAAATCCGACACCTTCACGCTCACCTTCGACAAGCCGGTGACGGTAAAGAGCGTGAAGGTACTGACCGGCAAGCCGAAGGGCGGGGGCGAGGTGGCCGACGCCGTGCTGACGGGTACATCCGACGGCAAGGAGTTCGCCCAACTGGCCAAGTTCGCCGACGGCACCGCCACGGCCAAGCCAGAGAAGAAGTTCACCGCCGTCCGCATCGAGTTCCCGGCCGACGCCAAAGAGTCGCTCGTCCTCCGCGAGTTCACCCTCGAAACCGATCCCCCTCTGGCGACGTTCAAGAACCCGGTGGAGATCGTGCCGGACGCCACCGACGCCCCGGAGTTGAAGGAGTGGCTCGACGACGTGGCGAAGCTGTGTGAGAAGCAGTACCCGATGCTGTGCGACGAACTGAAGTCCGACGGGTTCACCCCGCCGACGCGGATCACCATGACACTGAAGAAAGACGAGAAGGGGGTGGCCTACGCCAGCGGCACGCGGATCGTCGGCGCGGTGAGCTACTTCGAGAAGCACAAGGACGACGTGGGCGCGTTCGTCCACGAGACGGCCCACTGCGTGCAACAGTACAAGGGGCGGGGCAACCCCGGCTGGCTGGTGGAGGGCGTGGCCGACTACGTGCGGTTCTTCAAGTACGAGCCGAACAAGCCGAAGCCGCTCGCCCCGGAGAAGGCGAAGTACGACGGCAGCTACCGCACCACCGCCGCGTTCCTCGAATACGTGGTGGCCACGCACGACAAGGAGGCGGTGCGGAAGCTGAACGACGCCATGCGGAAGGGGAAGTATTCGCCCGACCTGTGGAAGGACATCACCGGCAAGACGGTCGAAGACCTGGGCCGCGACTGGCAGCGGAGCCTGGCGAAGTGACGCGGTCGGTGCCGCCTGCCGGGCGGCACTCTGGAACCGGGAACGCAGTGACCGGGTGGAGTGAGGGCACACCCGGTCACTGCGTTCCCGGTTCCAGTCGCTCCCGCACGAGCGGGCCGAGCGCGTTGGCGAGTCGCACGTACCCGGCGCGAGTCAAGTGTGTGCCGTCGGGACTGATCAGGTCTGACAAAGTGCCGTCCGGTTCGAGCAGACACCCGCCGACATCTCGCACCGTCACCGGCCCGTCGTCGAGACTCACCAACCGCCGGTTCACGTCCGCGAACACCCGCCGACTCGACGCACTCGCACTTCGCCCCTGCGGCAGCACACCCAGTACGAGCACCTTCGCCGTCGGCAACTGTTCCCGCACCCGCCCGACCACGGCCGCAATCCCGGCGGCGATGTCGTCCGGGGCGTCCTTCACCCAGCGGTTGTTCGTGCCGATCAGAAGCACCACCAGCTTGGGGGTCAGCCCGTTCAACTCGCCGTGATCGATCCGCCAGAGGAGGCCGTTGGTTGTCTCGTTGCCGACGGCGTGGAAGGCGGTCGGCCGGCGAGTCACGCGGTCGGCCCACACGTCGCGGTGGTCGTCCCAGCCCCAGGTGAGCGAGTCGCCCAGGCACAGCACGTCGTACCCGTCGGGCGGCCGGTCCGCCACGAACTCGGCGTGCCGCGTGTGCCAGATCGGTTCGTCACCCGGCCACGGCTCGGTCCCACTCTCGGGGCCGGTCGGTTTGTTCCATCGCACCACGACCGCGACCGCGACCACCGCCAGCACCGCCAGCAAGGCGAACCGCCAGCGGCGGACGTAAGATGACGCCATGAGTGCAGCGTTATTGGAAGTGGCCGACGTCCACAAGTCCTACGGGCGGTTCGCCGCGCTGCGGGGCGTCAGCTTTGACGTGCAGGCGGGCGAACTGTTCGGGTTGCTCGGGCCGAACGGTGCCGGCAAGACGACGCTCATGGGCATCCTCGCCGGACTCAACGACGCCTCCGCCGGCGAAGTGCGGCTGTTCGGAAAACTCTTCTCCCGCGCGGACCGCAACGCCCGCCGCTCCGTCGGCCTCGCTACGCAAGACCTCGCCATTTACCCGGACCTGTCCGCCCGCGAGAACCTACTCTTCTTCGGCAAGCTGTACGGGCTGCGGGGGGCCGATCTGGATCAGCGGGTGACGCAGATGCTGGCGACGGTCGAACTGACCGACCGGGCGAACCAGCGGGTCGGCACGTTCAGCGGCGGGATGAAGCGGCGGTTGAATCTGGCCGTCGCACTCGTGCATCGCCCGAAGCTACTGCTGCTCGACGAGCCGACGACGGGCGTTGACCCGCAGAGCCGCAACCACATCTTCGAGCAGGTGCGGGCGCAGAACGCGGCCGGGCTGACAGTCATCTACACCAGCCACTACATGGAAGAGGTGCAAGCCCTCTGCCCGCGGGTCGCCATCCTCGACCACGGCCGTATTCTGGCGACCGACCGCGTGCAACACCTGCTGCGAACCCTCGACACGACGGCGGTGTTCACGCTGTCGAGCGCACCCGGCGTGCTCGACGCGGTACGGGCCGTGCCGGGCGTGACATCGGCGGAGGTGAATGGCGACGTGCTGAGCGTGACCGCCCGCGAGCTGCCGCCGCTGCTTCCGAAGCTGCTGGCCGTCGTCGGCGACGTGCAATCGATGCACGTGAAAGAGCCGACCCTGGAGAGCGTGTTCCTGTCGCTCACGGGCAAGGGTCTGCGGGATTGAATCCCTCGTTCCCACGATCCGCGTCAATTCTCGCCAAGAGACGCGGAGCGTCGGGAGCGGCGTCCCCACGCGGAGCGTGGGAACGAGGGGGCGGCCGAACTGGAGCGGCGTCCCCACGCGGAGCGTGGGAACGAGGGGGCGGCCGAACTGGAGTGGCGTCCCCACGCGGAGCGTGGGAACGAGGGGGCGGCCGAACCGGAGTGGCGTCCCCACGCGGAGCGTGGGAACGAGGGGGCGGCCGGTCGGAACCGGGGTCACAGACCCCGGCTACAGTTGATCGCGTTTCACCCACCGCCACACGAGCGCCGCACCCAGCGCCACGAATACGCCCGCCGCCATCCAGCGAATCCAGCCGTGGACGTACACCACCGTGCCGTTGAACGTGATGAACGCCATGAATCCGTGGACCGCCCACCCCGCCCACTTCGGCCGCACGCTGTAGCCGGTCGGCCACAGCACCCACCACGCGGCGTCCGTCAGCCAGACCAGCGTGAACAGGTACGAGACGAAAATGCCGGGGCCGAACACGGCCGTCTGTGTCACGTGCTCGAATGCGTTCGCGTGCCGCCAGCGGTGGGCGAAGTGGAACGCGATCACGAAGTGAACCAGGAACATCGCCGCCCCGAGTGCCCAACTCCACCGTGCCACGCGGAACCGTGTCGCCCGCGCGCGCCACTCGCCCGCCGTCGCCGGAATCATCAGCCCGACCGCCCCCGCCCACAGCGCGAACGACACCCAGGCGGTACTCAGGATCGCCGGGTGTCGCACGTCCGGGGTGCGGTCGCGCCAGATCTGCCACCCGGCCGTCAGCACGCCGAACGCGAACACGGCCACGGCCAACCAGCGGAGGTGGAGCTTCGGATCGGCGGCGGGAGTGGTGGCGGATGCGTCGGTCATGTCGGCCGGGGCGGGGTGGCAGATCGTCCGTCAGTGTAGGGAACGGGCGGGTCGTGCCGGCTGGGCGCGTGCGGGCGGTTGTCGGTGCGGCGCGACGACCCGCCTGGGGCGAAACCCGCACCGGCCGCGCAATTCGTGTCCGGTGGTCGGCCAAAGGTCCGAACTCAGACGTTCATCGAGCGACGGAGTGCGCCCACTTCCGCCGCTGTCGCCGACAGGATTGTCGCCCGCGGGTGACCCGCCGCCCTCCCCTCGCAACCGGGGCGGCCACGCCCGCGACTCCGCACCAACTGACGAGGCACCGGGATATGAGCGACCGACCGGCAGCCGGCGTGCGCGCCGACTTGGAGCGGCTGGAACCGCGCGACAACCCGAGCGGGTGGGCGGGTGAAGCGTTCGACCAACTGACCGCACCCGCCCTGCCCGCCGGGTGGACGGCCTGGGCGAACGACGGGCAGACGCAGTACATCACCTCCCGCCTCCAGCCGGCCAGCGGGGCGAACTCGCTCGCCTCGCTCGGCAGTTCGGCCACGCACTCGCGGCTCTGGGCGCCGTCCACGTTCGGGGCCGACTACGGCGCCGGCATCAGCGTGCGGTCGAACGCGGCGGCCCGTCTGGAAGTGCTGGCCCGCGGGTCGAACCTGAACACCCCCACGCCCACCTACGTGTCGGCCGTCGCCCTGCCCGGCGGCGGCGTGGAGCTGGTCGAAGTGGTGAACGGCGTGCGTCGCCGGCTGGCAATCGTGGCCACCGCGCAGTCGCTGCCGAATGCGGGCGTGTGGCTGCGGGTGCAACTGAAGCCGACCGGCACCAGCGTGGGCGTGCAGGTGCAGCGGGGGGACGACGGCCGATTTCTGACCACTGCCGGCGGGTGGCAAACGGCCGCGACCGATGCCCTCCGGGCGACCACCGCCGTCGGCACGGCGAGCGGGGCGGTGGGCGTCGGCCGGCTGACCGGCGGCAGCGGCATGGCCCACCTGGACGACTTCGTGCTGCTCACGCCCGCGTCGTCGAATCAAGAGTCGTTCGACACCACGCTGCCGAACCCGCTGCCGGCCAACTGGCAGCAGTGGTCGAGCGACGGCACCCCGCGGGCGGCGGTCGGCACCACGCGGGCCAACAGCCCAACGGCCGCGCTGAGTCTGTCGGGTGGGTCCGCGACCGCGGCGCGGGCGTGGCTGAACACGGCCGCCGCCGCCGACTCCGCCGTCGATGCCGTCGTGTTCGCCGACACGCTCATCCCGTCGGGCGTGCTCGTCCGCGGTTCGAACCTGAACACCGCCACGCCCACCTACTACTCGCTCACCGTCACCCGCGGGCTGACCGTTCAACTGAAGCGGGTGGTGGACGGCGCCGAGACGACACTCGCCACGCTGCCCGCCTCGGGGTATGTGAGCAGCCAGTGGGTGAAGCTGACGCTGCGGGCGACCGGCAACCAACTCCGCGGGCTGGTCTACCGGTCCGACACGAAGCAGTGGCTGGCGGCCGACGGCAGTTGGCAGAACACGCCCGACGCCGCGTTCGCCGTCACCGATTCGGCCATCAGTGGCGGCGGGTTCGCGGGCGTGGAGCGCGCCCGCTCGGCGTTCGGCACGGTGTGGGTCGACGACTTCCAGGTGCGGCCAGTGTCGAACACGTCCGGCCCGCAGGTGGGCATCGGCACCTCGCAATCGGGCACCGTGTCCGGCGTGGTGCGGTTCACGGCGACCGCCACGCCCGCGGCCCAGATCGTCCGCATCGAGTTCCGGCTGAACGGCGTGCTGCGGTCGGTGCAGACCAGTTCGCCCGCCGTGTGGGAACTGGACTCCGCCAGCATTGCGAACGGCCAACACGCTCTGACGGTGCGGGCGGTGGACGCCGACGGGAACAGCGGCACGGGCGAGTACAGGTTCGGCGTGGGAAACGCGGGCGTGAACGAGCGGCCGAACGAGGTGCGGCGGTACTCGCACATCCGCCTCGCACAGCTCGCCTACGCCGGCAACCCGCTGGGCACCTACGAGAAGCAACTGGCCGCCACCAGCCTCGACCTGATCGTGCCGAACACGCGGTTCCTGGGCGCGCTCGAAACGGCCGCGCCGGACACGCCGAAGGTGATCTACTCGAACGTGTCGAACCTGTACGGCGACCTGCTGACCGACTGGTTCGAGTACACGGGCGCGAACGGTGCGGACCGCGAAACGGCCTTCTTCCACGTCACACAGGCGACCGCGTTCACCGGGCAGAGCGCGGCGAGCGTGCCGGTGCGGGAGTTCTGGAAGGTGCTCCGCGGCGCGGCCGACGGCTCCGGCAACCTGACCGACAACACGGCCAACGCCCGCGGCAGCGGCACCACCGGCACGCCGTTCGGCGGGGCGGGGCAGGCGGTCCATCTGGGGTGGACCGACCGCTTCCGCGAGGTGAACGTCACCCTGCAAACGGCCGCGAGCGGGTGGGCCGGGCGGGTCGAGTACGTGGCGGAGGTGAACGCCGACGGCTCGCCGAAGACGTGGAAGACGCTGCCGCTGCTGGGCAACACCACGGCCAACTTCAACAGCTCGGGGCAACTGCTGTTCGACCCGCCAACCGACTGGAAACCGTCGAAGATGCGGGGCACCAGCCAGCAACTGTACTACGTCCGCGTCGTGACCACGCAGGGCACCGGGCCGACCGCCCGCACCATCTACGGCCGCGACTACGTGAGCGCCGCCGGCGGCTCGACCGGCACCATCCCCGCGTTCGACGACCAGGCCGACACGAACGGCGACGGCTACTTGACGGACGCCGAGTACGCCTCCCGGCAGAGCGGCATGAACGCGCGGTTCGTTCACGAGTCGCGGCTGTTCTACCCGTACTACGGGCAGATGCGGTTCGTCACCAACCCCGCCGGCGTGTCCGAACAGAAGTGGGCGGCGGACTACCACCAGCGGCTACTCGCCCAATTCCCGAACGCCGACGGCGTGTTCCTGGACAACTCGAACGGCAAGCTGCCGTTCGCCGGCACGCCGGTGAAGGAGTCCACCAGCAGCTTTACGGAGGATCTCGCGTCGGCGGTGGGCGCCGTGCGGCGGGCGCTGCCGGGCAAGTGGGTGGTGGCGAACACGGCCGGCTCGATCGCCGAGGGCGACCCGATTGCCCGCGAGTCGCACGCCGCTTACGAGGAGTTCTTGCTGCGGCCGAACGATCACAACTGGTCGAACCTGATCGACATGCAAGACCGGGTGAACCGCCGGCTGGCGACCGGGTCGTATGCGATCATCGACACGCACGCCGGCAGCGGCAGCATCGGCACCGAGCGAACCCGCCAGGGGTCGCTCGCCTACTACTACCTGCTGGCCGACCCGGACGACACGTTCCTCATGTTCTTCGGCGGGCAAAGCCCGTCGGCCGCGTGGAGTTCGGTGTTCGTGCCGGCGGCGACGCGCGACGTGGGCAAGCCGAAGGGGGCGATGACCACGTTCGCCACCGGGGCCGACCCGCAGAACGCCGCCCTGACCTACAAGGTGTACGGCCGCGAGTACGACAACGCCCTGGTGCTGCACAAGCCGCGGAGCTACGCGCTCGGCAAAGGCACCGGCACGGGCGACGACGCCACCGCGACGACGCACCAACTGAACGGCCAGTACCGCCAGCTCTACTCCGACGGCTCGCTCGGCCAGGTGGTGACGAGCGTGCGGTTGCGAAACAGCGAAGGGGTGGTGCTGGTGAAGGCGTAACAAACCGCGTTCCCACGCTCCGCGTGGGAACGCCGACCCGGACGCTCCGCGTCCCCCACTGCACAACCGACGCGGAGCGTCGCCGATGACGTTCCCACGCGGAGCGTGGGAACGAGGGTCCGGCTCGGCTCGCCCGCCCTACTTGGTGCGGATCCGTGCCTTCGGCGGCGGCTTCATGCCGTCGCCCAGGAAGAAGCCTGGGTGCGGCGGCTGGTTGTAACCCACGTTCTGCCACGCCATTGCCAGCCGATACTGCGGGTCGTGACACAGCGTCACGAGCCGCATCTCGGTCGGCTCGGGTGTGGTGCAAATCCGTAGCTCCTTGTTGTCGGTCGTCCGCAGCATCACCTCTTCCCGCCAGTCGCCGAGGATGTCGGCACACAGTGCGGGGGTCGATTTGCTGCCGTTGTTCGAGTTGCACCCGTCGGCGGTGAACAGCGTCGTTTCGGCCTCCCGCTTCCAGTCCCACTTGCTGATGCGGTTGCGGTCGAGCAGTTCGCGGAGCGGGTCGCCGTCCCACCAGATGGCGAAGTTGCACGACCGCGGCTTGCCCTTACTCGCCGGTTCGCCCTTCGCGGTCCAGACCCCGCTCAGCCCGTCGCCGCTCGCCCAGCTTTCGCACCCGGCGTGCCGCGGGTCGATGTCGAAGCAGCCCCCGCGGGCCACGTCCGCGCACTCCTTCGACCACAGCACCTCGCCCGTCTTCGCGTCGCGGAACGACACGCCCAGCTTCTTCGCCGACTTCTCGTGAATGTTGAACACCTCCAACCCCGGCCGGGTCGGGTCGAGGTCGCTCACGTGCAGCGCGTCGCCGTGGCCCAGGCCGGTGCTGTACTTCCCCTTGCCGTCCGACCCGACGCAGCACGCGCCGTACATGATGTCGTCCTTGCCGTCGCCGTCCACGTCGGCCACGCTCAGGCTGTGGTCGCCCTGCCCGCGATAGTCGCGGTTCCCCTTCGTGCCGTCGTCCGAGTCGAACACCCAGCGTTTGGTCAGCTTGCCGTCGCGGTAGTCCCACGCGGCCAACACCGCCCGCGTGTAATACCCCCGGCAGAACACCGCGCTCGGCCGCTCGCCGTCCAGGTACGCGACGCCCGCCAGGAAGCGATCCACGCGGTTGCCGTAGGTGTCGCCCCAGTCGCCCACTTTGCCGCGGGCGGGAGCGTAGTCGGTGGTGGCGAGCGCCTTGCCAGTCTTGCCCGCGAACACCGTCAGGAACTCGGGGCCGGCGAGTACGTACCCGTCGGCGTTGCGGTGGTCCGCGTCGGCGGAGCCGATCACCTTGCCGTCGCCGTCCACCGTGCCGTCGGCCGTTTTGCACATCACCTCCGCCCGGCCGTCGCCGTCGAAGTCGAACACCAGAAACTGCGTGTAGTGGGCACCCTCACGGATGTTGCGGCCCAGGTCGATCCGCCAAAGGAACGTGCCGTCGAGCTTGTACGCTTCGAGTTTCGTCTGCCCCGTCTTGCCCTTCTGCGAGTTGTCCCGCGGGGTCATCTCCTGCTTCAGCACGATGTCGAACTCACCGTCGCCGTCCAGGTCGCCCACGCAGGCGTCGTTCGGCGTGTGACCGGGCAGCGTCTTCAGCGGGATCGAAAGGTAGCCCTTCGCCCACACGGTGGCCCGCGGCGACGGGTCGCCTTCGGTGCCCTTCACCACAGGGCGGACAATGTAGCTGTTGGCTTGCGTCAGGTCGGCAGTGGTGTCGAGGAAGTGCGTGCGGTCGGTCAGCGGCTTGTCGGTCATGCGCTTCGGTTCGCCTTTGCCGACGGTTCGGTACACGTGAAACGCGATGTCGTCGCCATCGGTGCCGAGCAGCCGCCAGCTCACGGCGACGGCCTTTTGGGTGGGGATGGCCACCAGCCCGCGTCCGAGCGGTTCCATCTGTCGGGCGGGCGGATCGGCGGCG
>JANNVG010001013.1:0-2637 GCA_031414395.1 Fimbriiglobus sp. | reverse complement strand
GTCGAACGTGGCCGACGACCGCGACGACCCGCCACCCACGTTTCAGACGGCGGGTCGTCGCGGTCGTTCGGGGCGCGAATCACACCGACGTTCGGAATGCCGGTTGCACCCGCCGCTCGACCCGCCCTACAAGACCGCCCGTTACCGATGGGCTTCCGCACGGCGGGGCATCGCGGCCGGTCGTCGGTGTTCATCGACGCCATTTCGATCCCCGGCCGCTCGACCCGCCCTACAAGATCTTACCCTGGCAGCTCCAGGCGGAAGCACGCGCCGCCGTCGCCCCCCGGTCGGTACGTCACGCTGCCGCCGAACAGTTCGGCCCACTCCTTCGCCAGTGCCAAACCCAGGCCCGCGCCGCCGGTGTCGGTGCTCGTGCTGCCGCGGCGGAACGGCTTGAAAATGCTCTTCTCCTCGCCCGGCGGCACGCCCGGCCCGCGGTCCTCCACTTCAATCGCCACCTTCGCGGCGGTCGCGGTCGCCCGCACCCAGAGGCGGCGGTCGGTGGCCGTCTTGGCGTACTTGCGGGCGTTGTCGATCAGGTTGCCCAGCACCTGTTCGAGCACCCGCGAGTCGACCGTCACCGTCTGGCCGTCGGGCGTGTTCGCCTCCGCCACCAGTTCGAACCCTTCGTTTTTCAGCCGGTCGGCCCAGGTGTACTGAAGCGTGGTGAACACCTCGCTCACCGGGATCGGTCGTGCGAGTGCGAGCGCACTCGACTTCTCCAGCCGGGCGAAGTCGAGGACGTTCTCGACCAGCCGGTTGAGCCGATCCGTCTCGGCGGCGACGGTGGCCAGGTACTCGGCCTTCTTCGCTTCGTCCGTAATCAGCCCGCTCGTCAACAGGTCGAGGTGAAGCTGAAGGGCGGTGAGGGGCGTTCGCAGTTCGTGCGTGACGGCCGAGGCGAACCGCATCCGCCGCTCCGCCGTGACCAGCGCCGCCCGCCCGCCGACGGCCACCGCCGTGATCGCCAACAGTGCCGCCGCCCACGCGATCACCAGCCCCAGCCGTAGGGGGGTGAAGCCGGGGTCGGTCGGCTCGGTCGGGTCGTGCGTGAGCAGCCGCACGGGCAGCGTGTTCAGGGTCGTTTCCGGGTCGGCGTTCGGGCCGTCGCCGAGCGGGGCGAGTTCGGCGTCGGGGAACAGGTCGGTCACGAGCGCGGTGAGTTCGGGTCGCAGCGCCTGCCAGTCGAGCAGCACGCCCTGATACACCACGCCGTCGCGGACCACCGCGGCCCGCACCAGCAGCAGTTGCACGCGGCCGTCGGTGTCGGTCAGCCACGCCGCCCGCAGCGGGCTGAGCCGCACGGCCACGGGGGTGACCACTGGCGCCGACTTGGGCACCGCCGCCAGCCCGTCCGGGTCGCCATCCTTCGTGCTCACCAGCCCGAGCGGGGTCCGCGCCCGTAGGCGGTCGGGGATGATTTCCGTCCCCTTCGTCGGCGTGTTCGCCTTCTTCAGTTCGACCGCCTCCCGCAGCTTCTCGGCGTCCTTCTGCGAGCGGTCGGCGATGGTCTTCGCCAGCCGCTCGGCCCACTCGCTCGTGTTGCGGAAGTTCTGCTGCTCGTCGGTGAGCGGCGGGCCGGGCTTCACGCTGCTGGTGGGCGTGGGCGTGCCGGGGGCGGGCGCCTTCAGCCCGAAGCTGGGCAGCGGCACGTTCGACACGACCGGCTCGTACCCGCCGGCCCGCGACGCCTGCATCTGGCCGAACGCCCCCTTGCGGGCGCGGGCCTCGGCCGACAACTCCACCTCCTGCACGGTGGCCGGCACCGCCGGCAGTTCGCCCTCGTCGCCCGACGGCCGCCGCATCCACTCGGCGACGGTGTCGCCCGGCTTGGGGCCGGGCTTCGATTCGGCCAGCCCGTTGCCGGCGTCCTTCTTGTCGTCGGCCTTCGCGTGCAGGGCGGGCGTGCCGTAAGCGAACCCGCGGGCAGAGGCGAACGGCTCAACGGGGGCGGGTCGGCCGCTGCCGTCGTGCGGGGTGTACGTCGGCTTGTCGGCGGACGGCTCGTCGGCCAACGGGACGGGCACGGAGTACGGCGGGTGGGTGCGGTCGCGGCGGTCGATGGCGGCGAGCGCGACCAGGGTGGAGGGCAGTGGGAAGTGGGCGCGGAGGCGGTCGAGGCGTTCGCCGCGGGCGGGAGTGCAGTTGGTGAGTGGCAGGTTGAGCGGCTCGGCGGCGAGCGTGCGGGCGAGGGCGGGCGGCAGCACCTGCGGGGATCGCCAACCGCGTTCGGCGTCCAGTTCGAAGTGCAGCAGCATCCACGCGGGCAACTCGGCGGAGAGCAGCGGGGAGGGCACGCGGCCGGGGTCGGCGGTGGGCAGGCCGGACTCGTCGAGCACCACCGGGGCGGGGGCGGCGAGGGCCGAGTAGTTGGTGAACGGGCGGTTGTTCTCGACGCCGAGCGGGGCGAGCAGGTGAGAGTCCAGCCGCCAGAGGGCGAAGTGCTCGCGGGTGGCGCGGTCGTGGTCGGCGTGGGCGCGGCGGCGGTCGGCCTCGGCTTGCAGCGCGGTCACGCTCACCCAGGCCAGCCCGCCGACCACCAGCCCGGCGAGCAGGACCAGCCCGAGAACCGCCCGCGTGGGGGTGAAGAACGAGCGGCGCATGGGGAATGACTTCGGAAGATTTCACCGCCGAGGG
>JANNVG010001012.1:0-3609 GCA_031414395.1 Fimbriiglobus sp. | reverse complement strand
GGCTCGATCCGAACGACCCGATCACGGTGAGCTACAAGGGGGGGCTGGCGTGGGCGCAGGCCCGGCTGCTCGACCCCGACCGCAAGCTGACGCCGGAGAAGTGACCGTGTTGGCGAGCCGAGCGGCGTGAGCCGCCGGGTTCCGTACCACCCGGCCCCACACGGGGCACGGCTCGCCCGATCCGCTGATCACAGCGTAATCAGCGTGCCGCTCCACGTCAGCCCGCCGCCGAAGGCGACGAGCAGGATGGTGTCGCCCGGCCCGCACCGGCCGGTGCGGACGCCTTCGTCCAGGGCGATGGGCACGCTGGCGGCGGACAACTGGTCGAATGGCGTCCCCGGTGCCGGATGCCGAGCAGCGGACTTCACGTCGAGCCAAAGTTGATCAAACTCGTCTTCGTTTTTGTGGTGTGAAGTGTCTTCTCTGCGAGCAATGGGGGTGAGGCCTCCAACCATTCCGTTTCCCGCTTGCCCTTGCCCCGCACATCGGGATAATCGACCGTCTGCATCCCGCCGGAGTTCCGCATGTCTCGGTTCGCTCTGCCGTTGCTCGTTGCGCTCGTACTCCCCGTCTTCGCCCCCGCTCAGGAGGTGAAACGTGCCGAGCTCAAGCCGGGGTTGATCTTCACCGCGAAGGACAAGGGCGGGTTCGCCGTCAGTCGGCTCGAACCGACCGTCGGCCTGACCCTGCTCGCCGGCGACGCCCCGCACCCGCGGTCCGACGGCGGGGAGACGTTCACCTGGACCGGGTACATTCAGATCGTGTCGGCCGGCAAGTACACGTTCGCCGGCGAGCTGCTCGGCAAGCTGACCGTCGCCATCGGCGATCAGACCGTTCTCACCCAGACCGTGAAGGGTGGCGACAAAGCCGCGTGGATGGGCGGCGGCGAGGTGGAACTGAAGGCCGGCATTCAGCCGTTCACCGCCACGCTGGAACGCACGGACAAGATCGCCCGCGTGTCGCTCCAGTGGCGCGGCCCGCGTTTCCGCGACGAGCCGATTCCGCACTTCTTCTTCGGCCACACCGAGAAGCAGCGGCCCGCCAGCTTCACCGACGACGTGAAGCGGGAACACGGGCGGTTGCTGTTTGAAGAGTTGGCGTGCGCGAAGTGCCATACCCCCGCCGCCGACGACAAGATGGCGAAGGGGTTGGCCGAGCGCACTGGGCCGAACCTGACCAAACTGGTGGAGCGGGCCTACCCCGGCTGGGTCGATGCGTGGCTGGCCGACCCGAAGAAGCTTCGCCCGCACACCGCCATGCCCGCCGTGTTCGCCGACGACGACGCGGGCAAGGCCGAACGCTACGCGGTACTGAGCTACTTGTACTCGCTCGGCAAGCCGGTCGAGACGTACAAGCCGCCGCTGGTCTACCCGAACCCGTTGAAGGAGAGCATCGCCCGCGGGGGCAAGCTGTACCTGACCGCCGGGTGTGCCACCTGCCACGGCGACCAACTGACCGCCCCGCCGACCAAGAAGAAGAACGACGACCCCGACGCCCCGGTCGAGAAGCCGTTCGACCCGCTCGCCAGCTACTATGGCGTCGGCGGCAACCCGCAGGCGTTCTACACGCTCAACCACGTCGGCAGTAAGTACCGTCCCGAGACACTCGCCAAGTTCCTGAAAGACCCGACCGCGACGAACCCGCACGGGCGGATGCCGTCGATGGTGCTGACCGACCCCGAAGCGCTCGACATCGCCAACCACCTCTGTACCGTCACGAACGACAAGATCGACCCGAAGATGCCCGCGGCCCCGCCGACCGACGACGTGAAAATCGACTGGGTGAAGATGGGGCAAACGACGTTCGCGGCGAAGGGGTGTGCGAACTGTCACGCCGTCGAGGAGAAAGGCAAAGCGGTGGCGACGACGGCGATTACCCCGAAGTTGGCCGACGTGGCGAAGGCGACCGACAAGGGATGCCTGAGTGAGAAGCCGAGTGCGAAAGCGGCGAACTACTCGCTCACCGCCGAGCAGCGGTCGGCGCTGCAAACGTTCCTGAAAGACGGCCTCACCGGGGCCGGGTCGCCGTCGCCGGTTCACACCGCCCGCACCGCCGTCAAGCGGTTCAATTGCCTGAACTGCCACCAGCGGGACGGCGAAGGCGGCATCGATGCCTTCCTCGCCGACAAGATGAAGTCGCTGGAGAACGCCGTGAACGCCGACGACGTGCAACCGCCGAAGCTGACCGGCGTGGGGCACAAGATGCGGACGAGTTGGATGAAGGAGGTGCTGACCAACGCCGGCCGCGCCCGCCCGTGGATGACCCTGCGGATGCCGCAGTACGGCAACGCCAACGTCGGCACGCTCCACGAACAACTGCCGCTGCTCGACGGCGCGGTGACGGACGACACCGTCGCCGCCCCGAAGTACACGAAGGAGAAGATCGACACCGGGCGGGCGCTCGCCGGCAAGCAGGGGCACGGGTGCATCTCGTGCCACGACATCAGCGGTCAGAAGGGCGGCGGCACCCGCGGGCCGGACCTGGCGACCACTAACCAGCGAGTGCGGTACGACTGGAACGTGCGATGGATGCACCAGCCGCAGCGGATGGTGCCGGGCACCAAGATGCCGCAGGCGTTCATTGAAGGGAAGTCGCTGCTCGACCAGTATTACAAGGGCGACGGCGACCAGCAGATCGAAGCGCTGTGGGCGTACTTCTCGCTCGGGCCAGGGTTGCCGCTGCCGAGTGGCATGGAGCCGGCGAAAGGCATGACGGTGGTGGTGCGGGAGAAGCCGGAAATCCTCCGCACGTTCATGCCCGACAACGCCGGCACGCGGTGCGTGGCCGTCGGCTTCCCCGGCGGCATCAACACCGTGTTCGACTCGCACCAGTGCCGGCTGTCCTACGCCTGGGCGGGCAATTTCCTCGACGTACAGCCGGTGTGGGACGGCCGCGGGGGCAACCCGGCCAAGCTGCTCGGCACCAAGTTCTACACCGCCCCCGCCGGCTTCCCATGGGCGATGACGGCATCGGACACGGTCCCGGACTTCGACAAGCTCGCCAAAGACCCGGCCTACGGCGGCGCGCTGAAGGACGCCGAGGCGTACACCGGGCCGATGGCCGTGCGGTTCAAGGGGTACACCACCGACGACGACGGCCGGCCGGTGTTCAAGTACCAACTGACCCCGGACGACGGCAAAACGGTGATGAACATCACCGAAGCGCCGAAGCCCGGCACGGCGAGCGTGGTGAACGGGCTGACCCGCAAGTTCAGCGTGGTGGCCCCGAGCGGCAAGGCGGTGTGGTTGTACGTCGGCACCAGTAGCAAAGAACCCAAGTTGCTCGATGGCGACGACAAGGAGGCGAAGTTCACCGACACCGCCCCGCCGAACGTGCGTGTGCTGGTGCCCACCACCGGCGACGCGGTGGTTGTGTTCGGCCTGACCACCCCGCCGCCCGGCACCGAGTGGCGGATCGTGAAGGGCGACGGCGGGTACAAGGTGCTGCTCAAGCTGCCGGAGGGGAAGTCCGACTTCGCCGTGAGCGTGTGGGCACTGCCCAAGCCCGACCCTGCTTTCCTGAAAGAATTGAAGTGACTGGGCGAACGGCGCGACGTGAGTCCGCCGGTTCTTCACACCCCACCGGCGGACTCACGTCGCGCCGTTCGCC
>JANNVG010001011.1:0-9135 GCA_031414395.1 Fimbriiglobus sp. | reverse complement strand
GGGGGGCCCGCCCTCCCCCCCCCCCCCGCCCCCCCCACGGCTCTGATACCGTCAGGTGATTCCCGTGCGAGTGGACCACTCCGGTGTCACATCGCCTCCGCCCACGTCAGCGCTCGCGCCAGGCTCTCCATCGGCAACCCGATGACGTTGCTCACACTCCCCTCCACCGTCAACAGCGGGTCGTGCGGCATCTGGATGGCATACGCCCCGCTGCACCCCACCCACTTGCGAGTCTTCAGGTACGCCTCGATTTCGTCGGCCGTCATCGCCTTCATCTGAACGCGGCTGACTTCCTGCCAGCAGATCTGAACATCCCCCGGCCGCACCCACAAGCACACGCCGGTCCAAAGCTCGTGCGTGGTGCCGGCGAGCGCGGTGATGATCCGCCGGGCGTCGGCTTCGTCGTCGGGTTTGCCCACCACCTTGCCGTGCTGCCAACCGACTGTGTCCGCGGCGATGACGATGCCGTCGTCCACGGTGTTCGCCACCGCCTGTGCCTTCAGCCACGCCAGTTCGCCGACATACTGCCGGCAGTCGCCCAGCCGCGCCTCGGTCGGCTCGTCGATGTTCGCCGGCTTCACCTCGAACGAGTAGCCGGCGCGCTCCATCAGTTGCCGGCGGCCGAGCGAGCCGCTCGCCAGGATCAGCTTCCGCGACGCCATGACTGAAGCACCTCCGCGAGCGCGGGCCAGAGTTTGTCCGGGGTCAGTTCGCCCATGCACTGCAACTGGTGCGGGCACTTCCGCAGGTAGCTGCCGGCACACGCCACGGAGGTCGCAACGCCGTGCGTGGCTTGCCCGCGGGCGGGGTACGGGCCGTGAAGGATCGGCTTGGTGCATAAATACGGGGCGACGCACGGCACACCCAGGGCGGCGGCGACGTGCAGCGGGCCGGTGTCGTTGCTCAACATCGCGTTGGCCCGGCTGAGCACGGCCACCATTTTGGCGATGCCCGTCTTGCCGGTGTAGTCGAAGTGCGGCCCGACCAGTCGGGATGCCAAGTCCGCTGACAGCCCGATGTCATCGGACGAGCCGACGAGCAGCAGCGTGCCGCCGGTGTGCTGGTGAACGCGGTTGCCCACGTCGGCGAACGCCCCCACCGGCCAGCGTTTCGTGAGCCATCTCGCGCCGGCGGCGACCGCCACCCACGGCCGCGGGAACGATGCCAACTCCGCGTCCACCGCCGCACGCTCCCGCTCGCTCACGGGCAGAATGAATTGCTTCATCAGGTGCCCGCCGCCGAGCGCCTCCACTACTCGCCAGTAGCGATCAATCGCGTGAATGCGGTCGGCGTCGGGGATGTCCACCGTGTGCGTGTAGAAGTGGCGGCTGCCCTCGCGGGCGTTGGCGAAGCCGACGCGCACCGGGGCGGCGGTGGCGGCGGTCATCAGGCCGGTGCGGAGTAAGCCTTGCAGGTCGAGGACCAGATCGAAGCGGCGGCGGCGGAGGTCGTTGGCGAAGGCGACGGAGTAGGCGGCGGCGGCGAGCGGGCCGAGGGCGAAGGTGCCGCGGTCGAACGGGACGACGGCGTTCAGGTGCGGGTGGCCGGCCAGCAGCGGCACATAAGAGCGGTTGACCACCCAAGAAATGTGCGCGGCGGGGAACAGCTCGCGGAGCGCGGACAGCACCGGCACGGCGTGCGCGATGTCGCCCAGCGCGCTCGGCTTGATGACGGCGATCCGCTTCGGGCGAATGTTCCAGGTTCCAGGCTCCAAGTTCCACCCCTCGTTCCCACGCTCCGCGTGGGGACGTCGGCCGCGTCGCCGGCCGGCAAGTCCCACTTGTCCCTCGTTCCCACGCTCCGCGTGGGAACGTCACTCTGCGACGCTGCGCGTCCCGTGTCGGATGTCAGGACGCGGAGCGTCCAAGACGACGCCCCCACGCGGAGCGTGGGGACGAGGGGGGTCACTTCTTCTTCACGCGGACCGTCTTGATGACCACGTCCTCGAGGGGCACCTTCTCGTGCGTCGTGCGGCCGTTCTCGACGACGTCCTGCACCTTCACCCCTTTGATCTTGTCCACCACGTCCATGCCGCTCGTCACCTTGCCGAACACGCAATAGCCCACCTTGTCGGCCGCCTTCGCGCGGTCCAGGCGGTCGTTGTCTTCCACGTTCACGAAGAACTGGCTGGTGGCGCTGTCGGCCACTTTGGTGCGGGCCATGGCCAGCGTGCCCTTCACGTTGCTCAGCCCGTTGTCCGACTCGTTCTTGATCTGGTCCTTCGTCTTCTTCGGCTTCAGGCCCGGCTCGAACCCGCCGCCCTGGATCATGAAGTCGGACATGACGCGGTGGAAGATCAGCCCGTCGTAGAACTTGTCGTCCACGTACCCGAGGAAGTTCTTCACCGTGTCGGGCGCCTTGTCGGCGAACAGCTCCACCTCGAAGCTGCCCAGGCTGGTGTCCACCACCACCGTCGGGTTGTCGGCGGCGCGGGCGGTGGCGACCGCGAACACCGCGGCCACGGCCGCGACGGCCAGGTTCAGTCTCATCTCGTGTCCTCCGGGGAAGCCCACACGGGCCGGGGCATTGTAGGCGGCGCGTCGTATCATCGTCACGAGGAGGACGGTGATGGAACCGCTCGTCATTTCAACGACACGCCTCGACCTCCGGCTGAAGTCGCCGGCCGAGGTGCTGGCGTGGGTGGACTCGCTGCCGCCGGAGGTGCGGGGGGAGGTCTCCCCGGACTGGGTGGCGCGGGTGCGGATGACGCCGCCGGGCGACGTGTGGGCGCTCAGCTTCGGCGTGGCGGATGGCGCGACCGGAGGGGAAGTGGGCGTGTGTACGTTCAAGGGGCCGCCGGACGCCGACGGGGTGGTCGAAGTGGCCTACGGCATCGACGCCGACCACCAGCGGAAGGGGTACGCCAGTGAAGCCACCGCGGCACTGGTGGCGTTCGCGTTCGGCCGCGGGGTGCGGGTGGTGCGGGGCCACACCAAGCCGGACAACGTGGCGTCGATTCGCGTGCTGGAGAAGTGCGGCTTCCGCCCGCTCGGGCTGGTCATCGACCCGGACGACGGCGAGGTGTTGCGGTTCGAGCGGGTCGCCGTCCGACTGTCGCCGGGTCAGTGACCCTCGCTCCTCCCCACAAGTCCGGCGACAGCGACCCATCACCGCCACCCGGTGTCACCCCCCGGCCGCCGCCTGACGGATCCAGTACCCGCACTGGCGGATCCGCCGTCCGGCCTTCTGTCGCCGCTCGACGGCCAGGGCGGGGTGGCCGCTGGCGTCGTACACCCGTGCGACGGCCAGGTGCAGGTCGATGGCCCCCAGCCGCAAGTCGTGGTTCTCGCAGAATTGCTCCCCTTCTTTCAGCAGCTCGAGCGCCGTCACCCACTCGCCGGCGGACAGGTGGACCTCCCCCGTCGCCAGATACCGCCGCGGCTGGTACTCCACCCGCCCGGCCTGTTGCAGGTGGTCGGCCGCCCGGCGGACCGCCTTTCGGGTGTCGTCGGACGGGTCGCGGGCCAGCCGCACGAGGGCGGCGGGCAGGGCGGCCAGTGCGGTCATCAGGTGCTCGCTCGCGTTCGGCCACACCCGCTCGCGGGCGAGGATGGCGTCGTACTCGCCCAGGCTGAACAGCAGGTCGTCGTACTGGAACTCGTGGACGGCGTTCGGCCGCGGGCCGGGCGGGGCGGTCGACCGCCACAAGCCCTCCGCCTCGGCGAACAGGCTGCGGGCATCGTCCACTTGGCCGACGAAGTGGAGGACGTTCGCCCGCACCCCGCGGAGGGTGATTCGCCACTCCGAGTCGCCGCTGGCGTCGGCCAACCGCTCGCCCTGCTCGCCGACCACACGGGCGTTCGACAGGTCGCCCAACCGGCCGAGCAGCTCGGCCAAGTTGCCCGCCACTTCGGACGCCAAGCGGGTGAGCGGGCCGCCCTGGTCCCCGCGGGCGGTGTGCAGCAGGGCGGTCACCCGGTCGAGGGCCTGCCGCAGCCACACCTCCCCCTCACTCAGCCGGCCGAGCGCCCGCAGGTTGACCCCCACTTCCATCGTGATCCGCACCTCGTCTTCGGGCGACAGGCCGGGGCCGTTGAATTGCCCATCCTGGTCGAAGAACTCCCGCAGAGTGCGGAGGTCGGCGGAGAACGCGCCGAACGTCCGCAGGTTGTAGTTCCTCCGCCTGGTGGCGTCGTTCCGGCGGACGAGGGGCCAGAACACGTCCGCCCACACCTCCTGGTGTCGGCCGGCCCGACAGCCGTGGATGCACGCCTGGTAGAGGTCGTCCAGCCGGGCCAACTCGCCCTCCTCCGTGGCCGGCGGGACGGGGGGCGAGGCCAGTTCGCGGAAGTGGCGGAACAGCTCGCGGTTGGCCGCCACCCACACGTCCGGGGCGAGTTCGCGGAACCGCTCGCGGACGAACTCGCGGACGAGCGGGTGGAACTCGACCCACGGCCCGCCCTCCGCCCCGGCCGTCCGGGTGGCCAGTGAGATCCGCACCAGCCGGTCGAACAGCGCCTGCACTTGTGCGGCCGTCAGGCGGACCAGCCGGTCGCACAGGCCGGCCACCCCGGCACGCCGCAGGCGGTCGAACAGGTGGCGGTTGACCGGCCGGTTGTACAGGGCCAGGGCGCGCACGGCGTCGCGCAGGTCGCCGTCGCCGATCCACTCCTCGTACCGGCCGAGGATCGCCCGCACCCGCCCGCCCTGGGGGTCGTCGGGGAGCAGGCGGAGGTCGTCGGCGCGGGCCGGATCGCCGCCGTAGCGGTCCACCAGGTACGACGCCACCAGCCGCAGCGTCAGCCCCTGCCCGCGGGCCCACCGGGCCAGGTGCCGGCGGTCGTCGTCCGTGCCCAGCACGCCCAGGCGGAGGAGCAACTCGGCCGCATCCCGTTCGGGCAGCGAGTCGACCGGCAGGGTGACGGCGGCGGTGCCCTCGTACTTGGCCAGTTCCGTCACCCCGTACCGCGAGGCCAGCACGAGCAGCCCACTGTTCCCGCCGGCGAGCGACTCGACGAACCACCGCACGCCCTTCTCGCGGATCACCCCGTCCCCGTCCGGCCCGACCGCCAGCATGTGCTCGAACCCGTCCAGCACCAGCACGCTCGCCTGCCGTCGGACCGCCTCGGCCAGCCGCGCGCCGCGGTCCCAGGGGGTGAGCAGGTCCCACCCGCCGCCGGCCGGCTGGGGGCCGGCGAACCACTCGTAGGCGGTGCGGAGGAAGCGGTCCGGGTCCGGCCCGGCCGCGTCGAACGAGTAGGCGAACACCTGCCACGCCGACCGCCCGCCCCGCTCCGACAGGTCGGTCGTCAGCCACTCCCGCAGCAGGGCCGTCTTGCCGAACCCGCCCCCGCCGCGGACGACCACCACGTTCACCAGTTTGTCCTGCCACGCCCCGCTCAGGCACCGCCGCACCCGCACCCGGTCGACGAACTCGCCGCCCGCCCCCACCGGGTGTGGGCCGCCCAGTCGTTCGGTGCTCACCCGCGGGGTGGTCGGGGGGGGCGAGGTGTTGTCCCGGATGGACGCCCGCTCGAACGCCAGCAGCCGCACGTCGGCCACCACCCGCCGCACCGCCCTCCCGCGGTCCGCCTCGGACAGCGGGGTGAGGTCGCCGCCGAGCGGCTCGGCGTCCGCCCACGCGAGCGAGCGGTCCTCCCCGGCCCCCAGCGCGACCAGCCACAACTTCCCCTGGCGGATGAGGTCTTCGGCCAGCCGGCCGACCGGCCCGACCCGCACCCCGTCCGGCGGGGCGGCCATCACCCCCAGGTGAAACTGGGTCAACCCGGACAGCCACCCGCCGGCCTGGTCGGCGGTGAGTGGGGAGGTGACATCCAGGGTGAAGTGCCCGGTCTGGGCGGCCTCCCCCAGCCGCGCGTGCAGGGCGTGGGCGAGTGCGCCGCCGCCCGCCCCCGAGGCGAACGCCACCTTCGGCCGCCGCGCCCCCGGCCCGGCGAGCAGGTACACGGGCACGTCTTCGAGGATCTGCCGTTCCAGGTCGGTCGCGTCGGCGAACGGGCCTCGATCCTTCCCGTCGCGGCGCAGGCGGGCGAAGTGGGCCTGCTGCGACTCGTCCCAGGCGGACGGGCCGTTCGCCTTGTGGTACACGTACACCGGCAGCCCGTGGTGGATGGCCAGGTACGCCTCCCACTGGGTGTAGGAGACGCCGGGGTTCTCTCGGGCGAGCAGTTCGCGGAGGAACGGCTGGCGGTCGCACAGGTGAGCGAAACTGGGGTCGGCGAGCAGCTCGCGGACGGCGACCGGCGGGGGCACGCTCCCGGCCGTCTCCCCGATCAGGTGGATGACGGCGTGACACCGCCGCAGGTAGTCGTCCAACTTGTCGAGCGACTTGTACCCACTGTGGATGAAGTGCTCCTGCCACTTCACGCCGACGTCCGGCCGGCCGTTCAGCCGCACGGCCAGGGGGTCGCGGATGTAGGCGAACTCGCCGCTGGCGGCGGAGAAGAAGAGGTTCGTCGGGTCCGGCATTTCAGGACACCACGCACGCGGGCCGGAGGGGGACGTGGCCGAACGCAAAGTACACCCGAGAGGATTTGAACCTCCCGAACTGCTGGCCATTGTAGCCGCGTGGTCGCGTCTGTCGCCGCCGATTCGGGCGGCGGTGCTGGCGCTCGTTCGCACCGCACTGCCCGACTCCCCCTCTCGCCCGTCCGGTCTCGACGACTCCCTACCACCGGGGTTCGAGACGGCACGCCAACCCCGCGGGTGAACCCGGCCGGAACTGCTCCGACATCACCCGCAACTCCGGCAGGTGCTTCCGGCGAGTGTTCCGAACCGACCAGCCGCTGCGGAGTGAAGTGGGGCAGCCGCAACGGGTGTTGTCGAATGGAAACGAATCAAGCCGTCCTGCGGGTGGCAGCGGGCGGGGACGCGGCGGCGCTCGAGCAGGCGCGGAGGTACCTGACCGACCGCAGGTACACGCGGCGGTGGGGGAACCCGGTGTCCGCCGCCCGCGGCTGGCTGATCTGGCAGGTGTGCCGCACCGATCAGGTGGTGGCACGGGCGACCCACCACCACGCCGACCAACTGGCCGAGGACCTGGGCGCTGGGCACGCGACCGCGCTGGAGAAGTTGGCCATCACGCGGGTGGTGAACAACTGGCTGATGGTGGGGCTGCTGGAAGAGAAAGCGTGCGGGTGGCGGGCGGAGAGCAAGGAGCGGGGGCGGGTGGAGCGGTGTCTGTCGCAAGCGGAGCGGCAGGCCGCGGCGGAGTGTCGTCGCCACGCTCCGCGGGGCGAACCTGACCCCGTTCAACTCCGACGGGTAGGGGGGCCGAAATGTTCAGCGGCTTCGCGCCGTAGACCGTGCCGGGTGCCGCGTGCGAATCATGTCAAGTTGCCAAAAAGGGAATCGCACCCCGCACCCCGCCCGGCGGTCGCGGGTCCTTCCTGCGAGTGCTCCCACCCGACCCCACAGGGAATAGTCGAGGTCCACGACAGACTTTGTTTTGTCACCGGCATGGAGAAGGCCCGTGATCGACGACCGCCGGGAGAGGGCCGAAGGTCGGTTCCGCGAGCTGCTGGCGAAGTGGCTGGCCAAGTTGCCGGCGGGCGGGTGGGAGGGCACGTCGCACGAGTTGGGGGATGAACTGGACTCGTTCGCCGAGCGGCACCGGCTGTTCGCGTTCGTTCCCCTCTGTCCGGGGCGGAAGATCGCCGGCATGGTGCCATTCCTGTCCTCCCACGGGTTCGCCCTCACCCACCACCGCACCAAGCACACACGCACCCTGCGGTTCACACGTTGCCAAAGTTGAACCGCGAACGGCGTTCGCGGCGGAATGTCGCCCGCTCGACGACCTGTTCCCGCTGCTCGCCCCCGGACTGCCGGTGCCGGAGCAGGGCCCACTGGCGGCAGTGTCGTTTCGCCCGACGCGGGTGGGAAGCGAAGGACGGCCCACTCGGCAGGACCAGTTCGACGGCGGGCGCTCGCCGGTGCAATCCGGAGTAATACGAAGGTTGGGGCGGTGTCTGGTGACATCGGGGGGAATCGGAGGCCAGTGTCCACTTCCACTGATGGAAGGCCGGAACCGAGATCCCTTCGACGGCGCAGAACTCGGCCACCGTCAGGGACGAGTTAACACGACAGCGCGGGTTCGGTGGTAGTCGATCGGAGGGTCATCGGGAGGGAACCCCATGACGGATGAGCAGATTGCGGCCCTCGGGCCGGCGTTCGCGGCGGAGTTGCGGCGGGACCGCGGGTGCTTCGCGCAGGACCGCACGGCCGCCCACTTCGGCACGTACTGCCGCGGGCTGCTGTCCGACCTGCCCCGCAAGACGGTCGAGCCGATCGCCCTGGTCGCCGGCACCGCCGTCCGCACCCTCCAGGAGTTCCTGGTCACCGCCAAGTGGGAGCACGCCGCCGCGCGCGACCGCTTCCAGTTGCGGTTGGCCGAGCGGTTGGCCGAACTGCCGCCCGACCCGCTCGGCGTGGTGGGGGTGATCGACGAGACGAGTGCGGTGAAGAAGGGGGACAAGACGCCGGGCGTGCGGCGGCAGTACCTGGGGTGCGTGGGCACGATCGACAACGGCGTCGTGACGGTACACGTGGGGGTGACGAAGGGGCGGTACCAGGCACTGCTCGACGCCGACTGTACCTGCCCGCGTCGTGGGCGACGGACCGCGAGCGGTGCCGCCAGGCGGGCATTCCGGCACCGCTCGCGGTCCCACAAGAAGCGACCGCAGAGGTGCGTCATCTGAAGCTGCGCTGGAGTGCTAAGCGGCAGGTTGTGCGTTCGAGCCGCACCGGGGTTACTCGCCTCACCCGCCATCACCTCCCCACGACGCACGGCGGAAACCATCCGCTCAGGGGGTGAACGGCATCCGCGGCGGGGCGGTGTCCCACATCAGTTGCACTTCGGCCGGCGTCAGGCCGAAGGCGGTGTTCACGAGGTCGGACAGTTCCCGTTCCAGGCGGTCGGCTTCGCGGTCGAGGGCTTGCAGCGGCACGACGGAGGTGGCGTACTCGTCCTTCAGCCGCTTCAACTCGGCCACGCTCAACCCCTGTTTGCCCGGCCGCTGCTTCTTCACCTCCGCCGCCAGTTCCTCCGCCGTCAGCCCGATCAGTTCTCGCAGCTTGTTGCTCACCCAGGGCTATTGCAGAGTTCACACTGCGGTACTGTTGAGCAGGGCGAGGGCCTCCCTGGGGTGGATTTGCAACCGCTGCGTGGCCGCTCGC
>JANNVG010001010.1:0-3370 GCA_031414395.1 Fimbriiglobus sp. | reverse complement strand
GCGGGAGCGGGAGGGGTTCGGGTACAAGGGCCGCATCGAGAAGAACGACCCGAAAATCGACGCCAGCAGCGAGATGATCGACGGCACCAAGATCGTCGGCGTGAAGGGGCTGCAAGAGGCGGTGCTGAAGAACGAAGACCTGTTCCTGAACTGCCTGGCGGGCAAGGTGCTCACCTACGCCCTCGGCCGCGAGTTGGGGCTGGCAGACCAGCCGACGGTGAAGGCGGCGGTGGCCCACATGAAGGCGAACGGCAAGACGCTGCGGTCGCTGGTACAATTCGCGGCCACATGCGAGCCGTTCGAGACGAAGTAGGTACCGCCTGCCGGGCGGCACCAGTGAGGAGGATCGCCATGCCACTGCTCGATCACTTCCGCAAGCCGACAGAATCCCGCGCCCCGTGGGCGTCGGTGTGCGGGAGTTGGGTCCATCTGGTGATGGCCCAACTGAACGCACTCCTTCCGGCAGATCGGTACGCCGCGATGGGACGGTCACACTTGGGAGCGGAGGCCGAGGCCGACATTGCCGAGTTCGAGATGCCGGGCAAGTGGTCACCCGAAGACGGTGGCGGGCTGGCCGTCGCCCCGCCGGTCGTGACCGTTGAAACGGTCGTCCTTGATGAGTTCGAGGTGGAAGTGAAGGACGTGCGTGACGACATGCGGCTGGTCGGGGTGATCGAGTTCGTCAGCCCCGCGAACAAGGACCGGCCCGAAACCCGCCGCCGGTTGGTGAGCAAGTGCCTGACGTACCTCGATCTCGGGGTGGGCGTCATCCTGGTGGATATCGTGACCACGGCCCGCGCGAACCTGCACAACGAACTGGCTCTGGAACTCGGTGCCCAAGCGCCCGCCTTCCTCCCGGTGGGAGAGGCGTACCTGGCCGGCTACCGGCCGTCGAAAGACGAAGACCGATGGACGATCAACATGTGGCCCTACGCCGTTGCGCTCGGTGCGACGATCCCTCCGGTCCCGCTCGCGTTGAAGAACGGCCCGCTCGTTCCGGTCGATTTCGAAACCGCGTACATGCAAGCGTTAGCCGTCCACCGCCTCTAACCCCAACGCGCCTATGCCGCACCGTATCACCCGCCGAACCGCCCTCGGCCGCGAGTTGGGGCTGGCCGACCAGCCGACGGTGAAAGCGGCAGTGGCGCACAGGAAGGCGAACGGCAAGACGCGGCGGTCGCTGCTACAATTCGTGGCGACGAGCGAGCCGTTCGAGACGAAGTAACGGAGGGAACACGATGCCGCTGCTCGACCACTTCCACCCGCCGATGGACGACGAAGCCCCGTGGGAAGGCGTCGGCACGCTCTGGGTGTCGAACGTCGTCAAACTGCTGAACCGCAGTTTGCCGAGGGATCGGTGTCGCGCCATCCCCACTATTCACCTCGGGGATCGGGCCGACGCAGACATCGCGGAGTTCGAACTGCCGGGCGGGATGCCGCACCACGAGCGGAACGGCGACGGCGGGTTGGCAACCCTGACGGCCCCCGTGGCAGTGGCGACCTTCGAGCCGGAATACCAAGACGAGGTGTCGGTTCGGATTCAAGACCTCCGCGACAACAAGCGACTGGTGGGTGCGGTCGAGTTCGTCAGCCCGAGCAACAAGGACCGTGACGAAGCCCGGCAACAATTCATCGGGAAGTGTCAGTCGTACCTCAAGGCGGGGATCGGCTTGGTCGTGGTGGACGTGGTCACCACGCGGCTCGCCAACCTGCACAACGAGTTGATGGCCCTCCTCCGCGGGCCGCTGCATAGTCGCCTACCAGACGTGCCGTGCTATGCGGTTGGATACCGTGGCACCCATGACGACGCCAGGAAGTGGGTCGCCACTTGGCCGTTCCCCGCGGCGGTCGGTCAGCCCTTGCCGTCCGCCCCACTCTTTCTGAAAGACGGCCCGTGTGTCACCATCGATTTTGAACGCACGTACACCGAAGTGCTGACCGACCTCAACCTCTAACCCCCGCGCACACCCCATGCCGCACCGCATCACCCGCCGCACCGTGCTCCGCGCCGCCGGGGCCGCCGTCGCCCTGCCGTTCCTGGATGCCATGCTGCCGCGGTTGCAGTCCGCGCCGTCCACCTTCAAGCCGTGGGCGAAGTCGGCCGTCGAAGCCGCCCCACGGGTGATCTGCTGCTACGTGCCGAACGGGGTGAACATCGCCGAGTGGGTGCCCAAAGACGACGGCGACAAGTACACCCTGTCGCCCACGCTCGAAGCGCTGAAGGACTACCGCAACGACTTCACCGTGCTGAGCGGTCTCGGCCACCCGGCGAGCACCGGCGGGCACAGCGGGGCCGACACCTGGCTGACCGCCGCCAACCTGAAGGCGAAGCCGGGGGCCGATTACACGAACACGATGAGCGCCGACCAACTGGCCGCTGAGTTGCACGGCAAGAAGACGCGGTTCCCGTCGCTCCAGCTCGGCGACATGAGCGGCACCGGCGGGGCGGGGCACAGTCACACCCTGTCGTTCGACGTGAACGGCACCCCGCTGCCGAGTGAAAACTCCCCGCGGCGCTTGTTCGACCGGCTGTTCGTACCCGACACGGCCGGCGACAAGCAGGCGGCGCTGAAACGGTACGCCGAACGGCGGAGCATCCTGGACGACCTCGCCGGCGAGTCGGCTTCGCTCAACAAGAAGCTCGGGGCGAAGGACCGGCAGAAGCTCGACGAGTACCTGAGCAGCGTCCGCCAAACGGAGAAGCAAGTCGAGCGGATGCAGAGCTGGATCGACGTGCCGAAGCCGGAGGTGAAGGACACCGGCCTGCAACTGGCCAGCAAGCCGATGGACGGGCACGACCGCCCCATGTGGCTCGACGTGATGCTCGAACTCAGCTACCTGGCGTTCGTGACGGACCTGACCCGCGTCATCACCTTCGAGTGGAGCCGTGAGGCGGGCGGGTATGGCGGCGGCGGCGAGAACCACCACGAACTCAGTCACCACGGCGGCGATGCCGGGATGCTCAAGAAACTCGCCGAGATCGACCGCTTCCACTTGTCGCGGCTCGGACGATTCCTCGGGATGATGAAGTCCACCACCGAAGGAGACGGCACCGTGCTCGACCGCACGGTCGTCGTGTTCGGGTCGGGGATGAACAGCGGCATCGGCGGCGACCACTCGCCGAAGAACCTGCCGCTGCTCGTGGCCGGCGGGCACAAGCTCGGCCTGAAGCTCGGCCGGCACCTGAAGCACGACCCGGCCAAGCACCCGCCGATGGCCAACGTGCTCCTCGGCGTGGTGCAGAAGTTGGGCGTCGAGTCGGCCAAGTTCGCCGACGCCACCGGCCCCCTTACCGGCCTGGTGTGAGGCGGTGCTTCCGCCGGCAAGTCCGAAGGGTAGGGCGGGCGAGCCGACGCCTCGTCGGCGACCC
>JANNVG010001009.1:0-9374 GCA_031414395.1 Fimbriiglobus sp. | reverse complement strand
GGGGCCCAACCACACCGGGTTTTCGCACTTGGGCCACCCATTGGTTACATTGCGCCCGGCAAATTTGGTCAGCGTTACACCCCCCCCCCGCGCCCCCCTGGTTGGGGTACAATTACCCCGCCCCGGGGCGGTCGCGGCTCGTCCGGAGCATTCCCATGTTCACCCGCTACATCCTCCCCGCCCTCGCGGTCGCCACGCTCGTGTTCGCCACCTTCCAGGTGGTGCGGGCGCAGCAGAAGCCGGAGCCGGTGTCGCCGCCGGTCGAGCCGGGCAAGTCGCCTTACGTGAAGCAACTGGCCGGGTCGGGCATCGTCGAACCCGAAACGGAGAACATCGCCGTCGGCTCGTTCACCCCCGGCGTGGTCGACAAGGTGCTGGTGAAGGTCGGGCAGACGGTGAAGCCGGGCGACCCCCTGTTTCAACTGGACGACCGCACGCAGCGGGCCGAACTGCGGGTGCGGCTGGCGCTGCTGAACAGCGCCGACAGTTCCCTCGCCAAGTTGACCAACAGCCCGCGGGCGGAGGAACGCCCCACGCAAGAGGCGAAGGTGAAAGAGGCCGAGGTGGCCCTGCAAGACCAGACGCAACTGTACAACCGCATAAAGGGGGTGGCGACGGCCGCACGATCCGAGGAGGAGTTGATCAAGCGCGAAATGGCCGTCGAACTGTCGAAGGCCACGCTGGTGCGGGTGAAGGCCGATTTCAAACTGTGGGAGGCCGGCGCGTGGCAGGCGGACAAGGACATCGCCGAGGCCGCCGTGATGCAGGCGAAGGCCCAGGTGCAGCAGACGGAAACGGAACTGAGCCGCATGACCGTGCCGGCCCCGCAACTGCGGTGGAAGGCGGAGCCGATCGGCCGGCCGGTCGCCGACCCTACCGGCGTCGAGTTCAAGGTGCTGCAAGTGAACGTGCGGCCGGGCGAGTACGTGAACGCCGCCGCCGGCAGCGCGCTCGTGGTACTCGGGGCGGTGGGCAAGCTGCACGTGCGGGTGGACTTCGACGAGAACGACATCGCCCGCTTCGGCCCGACGCTGGTGGGCGTGGCGAAGCCCCGCGGCAACCCGGACGTGACCTTCCCGCTCACGTTCGTGCGGGTCGATCCGTACGTGATCCCGAAGCGGTCGCTGACGGGGTCGAACACCGAGCGGGTGGACACTCGCGTGCTGCAAGTGATCTACGCCATCGACACGACCAGCCAGCCGCTGTACGTGGGGCAGCAGATGGACGTGTTCCTGAACGCGGGGCGTTGATACCGGGCGAACCCGGCCCGCAAGGGCCGCGGGTGTGAACACCAAACGGCCACGGATGACACGGACGGCACGGATTCAATGAAGTGAACAATACAATTCCTGCCCTCGGTCTTGATCCGTGTACTCCGTGTCATCCGTGGCCGCTTCTCACCACACACCCGCGGCCCTTGCGGGCCGGGTTCGCCTGATTAGGTTGTATCTCCCCCCGGAACGGACCCTCCGCCATGCACGCGCTCGTCCCGCACCGCTTTCTTGTCCGCCTCGCCCATCCGTGCCTGTACGCGAAGGGCATCCCGGCCGACGCCGACGCCGAACACCTGTTCGACCTGCCCGACGCGGCGGCGCTGAACAACTTCTCCGAACTCGACACGCCCCGCCGGTTCGCCGACGTGCGCCTGGCGTGGAACGAGTTCGGCCTCGCCGTGCAAGTGAGCGTGACCGGCAAAAAGGAAGCGCCGCAGGGCGACGCCGACAAGCCCCGCACGTCCGACGGCGTGTGCGTGTGGATCGACACCCGCGACGCCCGCAGCAGCCACCGGGCCAGCCGGTACTGCCACCAGTTCCACCTGCTTCCGTCGGGCGGTGGAAGCGACAAAAACGAATCGGCCGCAGGGCAAACGAAGATCAACCGTGCCCTGCAAGACGCCCCGCTGTGCGGCCCGACCGACATCGCGTTTCGGCATCACACGCTGAAGGGCGGCTATCGGCTCGAAGCGTTCTTCCCGGCGACGGTGCTGACGGGCTTCGACCCGGAGCAGCACCCGCGGCTGGGCGTGTTTTACCACGTGCGGGATGGCGAACACGGCGACCAGACGCTGAGCGCGACCACCGACTTCCCGTTCAGCGACGACCCGAGCTTGTGGGAGGTGCTGGAACTCACCCGGTGAACCGGCGGCGTGAGCCGCCTGGGTTTCAAGCACCCACGGGTTGACACCCGCGGTTCTCCGGGCGGCCTTGATCTCGATCTCCTTGAACTCGATCGGCGCGCCTTCGCTCTGCAGCGCGATCCGCCCCTTCTTCAACTGCCCGCCTGTCGCCTTGTTCGCCGTCTTGCCGTTCACCACCAGCGTGATGTCCCCGCCCTTGCAAGTGATCTCGTACTCGTTCCACTCGCCGAACTCCTTCTCGACCTTGTCGTCCTTGTTCAGCCGGAAGAAGTGCCGGCCTTCTTTGTTTGCGGCGTCCTTCTGCTCGCCCGGCAGCTCCAGCTTCGGCAGCTTGCCGTCCTTGTCGGCGTTCAGCCACAGGTCGCCGGCGAACCCGGCCTTCAGTTGCGCCTCGATGCTGTTCGGCCACACCTTGTCGTCGCCCACGCAGTGCAGCAGCACCCCGCTGTTGCCCCCCTTGGCGTCCTTCGGGAACCGCCACTTCAGCTTGAGGGTGTAGTTCTCGTACTCCTTCGTGGTGGCGATGTACCCGTTCGGCTTGCCGGTACACAGCAGCACGCCGTCTTTCACGCTCCACGTGTCTTTCGGGTCGGGCTTGGCGTCGGGCTTGTCGGCCGGCGGGCGGAGGGTGAACGTCCAGCCGGTCGTGTCCTTGCCGTTGAACAGCGGGGTGAACTTGTCGTCGGCGGCGACGGCGGGGGTGGCGACGAGGAGCAGGGCGAAGAGAGCGCGGCGCATGGGAGGAGCCTGTGGGGTGGGGGTGATTGTAGCCGCGAGCCGCAGGCGAGCGCGTGGAACCGGGAACGCAGTGACCGGGTGATTTCAAACCCACCCGGTCACTGCGTTCCCGGTTCCAGTGAAACGCGGTCGGCGTTGCCTTGTGGCTACGAGAACCGCGTCCGCCACGCGCACAGGTCGTCGAGGGCCACGTTGCCGCCGCACAGGATCAGCACCACCTGATCGCCCGGCTTGAACCGCTCGCGGTGACGCTCGGCCGCCACCAGCGTACACGCCGACGCCGGCTCCACCAGGTACTTGGTGCGCTCGAGGATGAACACGAGCGCCTCCACGGTCGCCGCGTCGACCACCACCGTCACCTCGCGGAGCAACTCGCGCACCCCGTTCAGCGTGAACTCGGACACCATCGGTGCCCCCAGCGTACGGGCGATGGACGTGATCGCCGGCAGTTCCACCAGCTTGCCCGCGGCAATCGCCTGGGCCATCGCGTCGGCCCCGTGCGTCTCCACGCCCACCACCTGCACGCCCGGCTTCACCGCCTTCAGTGCCGACGCCACCCCGACCGCCAGCCCGCCCCCGCCGATGCTCACGTACACGTGCGACACATCGGGCAAGTCGTCCACGATTTCCAGGCCAATGGTGCCTTGCCCCGCCGCCAGCAGTTCGTCGTCGAACGGGTGGACCAGCACCTTGCCGGCCGCCCGCTGCCGCTCGCACTCGGCGAACGCGGCGCGGATGTCCGGCCTCAGCACCACCACGGCCCCGTACCCGCGGGTGGCGTCCAGGGAGTTCCGCGGGGTGGTTTCGGGCATGCAAATGGTGGTCGGGATGCCGAGCCGCGTGCCGACATACGCCACCGCCTGCGCGTGGTTGCCGCCGCTGACGGCCACCACCCCGCGGGCCCGCTCCTCCGGAGTCAGCGTGAGCATCTTGTTGAACGCCCCGCGGGGCTTGAACGACCCGGTCTTTTGCAGGCACTCCACCTTCAGCCACACCGGCACGCCGAGGCGGTCGCTGATCGCTTTCGAGTGAACGAGCGGGGTGCGGTGGACCCGCCCGCGGATGCGGTGGCGGGCCTGGGCGATGAGCGACAGCGGGAGCATGGGGGGCACTCGGGGAACTGCGGGACATGGTACGACAGCCGCCACGTCCGAGGGCCGAACTGCGACTTGATTCCGCTTCGCCCCGACGGTATTCCCCCCGCGCTCACCGGACTCCACCCGTACCTCACCGCGCCCACGACCATGCCACTGCGTCGGGTCCGAAACCGCGTTGCCCCGCTGCTCGTCGCCCTGTTGGGGGCGGCGGTGGCCATCACGCCCGGCGGCGGCGGGTGCGCCACCACCCGCGGCGAGAAAGACCAACTGCCGCCGCCGGCCGTCACCGACGGCATGTCGAGCGACCGCGAACTGGACATCGCGCGGTCGATCACCGAGGCCCTCACGTACAAGCACGGGCAGGCGGCCGTCGCGCCGAAGAACGCCCTGCTGCTGAGCGGCGGCGGGCAGTACGCGGCGTACAACGCCGGCGTGCTGGTCGGCTGGTCGCACTCCGGCACCCGCCCCACGTTCGACGTGGTGACGGGCATCAGCGGTGGGGCCATGGTGGCCATCTACGCCTTCCTGGGCGAGCGGTACGACGCCCCCCTCCAACAGTTCTTCACCACCACCAGCAACCGCGACCTGTTCGCCATCCGCCCGATCTCCGGCCTGCTGCGGAATGGCGCCCTGGCCAGCCCAAAGAAGCTGGAGGAACTGATCGAGCGGGAGGCGAACGACTGCATGTTGTCCGACCTCCGCAATGCCCACCAGCAGGGGCGGCGGCTGTACATCGGCACCATGAACGTCCGCACCCGCCGGCCGGTCATCTGGGACGTGGGGGCGATCGCGTGCAGCGACCGCCCGGACGCCCCGCAACTGGTGCGGAAGATCTTCCTGGCGTCCATCTCCATCCCCGGCCAACTGCCGGCCGTGCGGTTCGAGGTGGAAGCCGACGGCAAGAAATATGTGGAAGAGCACGTGGACGGCGGGGCGGCGTGCCAGACGTTCCTGCGGCTGCCGGCGAGCGCCAACCGCCCGGCCCCCGGCGCCACCAACTGGCTGGCCGGGTCGAACCTGTACTGCATGGCGGCGGGCAAACTGTACGCCCCGGAGTTGGAGGGCAAGCTGGGCTTCCTGAAGCGGGTGACGAGCACCGTGTCGGCGGCCCTGTACGCCCTGTATCGCGCGGAGTTGCTCAACCTGTATGCGTTCAGCGGGGTGAGCGGGATGAAGTTCCACCTGATCGCCATCCCGGCCGAGGCGGACGCGCCGGTGAACAGCATGACGTTCGAGCCGAAGGAGATGCAGAAGCTGTTCGCCTTGGGGTACAACCAGGCGGAGAAGAGCATCCCGTGGCGGCTCACCCCGCCGGGCGCCGAGCCGGGCGAGGAGGAACACCCCCGTGACGTGCCCATTTTCGTGCCCGAGAAGAAGTGACGCGGTGCAGGGCGGGTGAGCCGCCGGGTGGCACATTTCACCCGGCGACTCACGCCGTTCGGCTCGCCAGTGCGCCCGCCGCACATTCCGCGGAATAACACCGTGGCCTCGTGGATCACGTCTTCCGCACACACACTTCCCCACCCACCCCGAGGCGGGCCATGTACGGCGTCCTGGCCGACGCGATGGTCCTGTTCCACCTGCTCTACTGCGGGTACGTCGTGTTCGGACAACTGGCGATCGTGGTCGCCGCGCCGTTCCGCTGGCAGTGGGCGCGCAACCCGTGGTTCCGCTACTCGCACCTGCTGGCCATCGCGGTGGTGGTACTCGAAGAGTTGATGGGCTGGCGGTGCCCGCTGACCGTGTGGGAGGAGCAACTGCGGGCGCTCGCCGGGCAGGAGGTGACGCAGGCCGAATCGTTCGTCGGCCGCATCGCCCGCGACATGCTCTTTCACACCGACGTGCCGCAGGCGGTGTTCACCCTCCTTCACGCGGCGGTGGGCGTGTTGGTGGTGCAAGGGGCGATCATGTACCCGCCGCGGTGGTTCCGGGGGACGCACACACGGCCCGCAGTCGACGCAGAACGGACGCGGATGAAGGCAGGATCGGAACCAGGAGGGCGAAAACACGCCACGGATCAGCACGGATGAAGACAGATTCGGAACCGAACTCGACGCCGTGTTCCGTTCGGATCCGTGCCCTCATCCCGCCTGTCATCCGTGGCTTGTCTTGTGCTCGGCCTTGATCCTGTCTTCATCTGCGTCCCGTCTGCGTGCTCTGCGGGCCGATCGTGCCTCACCCCAGCACGAAGTCGAGTACCGCGTCCAGTTTGATCTGCTCGGGCGGGTAGTCCTTGCGGGTGGGGATCAGCGGGTACACTTCGGGGAAAGCGAACCGGCCGGCGGGCCAGTCGGCCGGCCAGTCGTCGGGCACCGCGCTCACCGGGAACCGCTGCTCCGCCCCGCGGTGAATCTTCCTCCCGTCCCCGTCCCGCGACGGGATGCCCACCATCACCCGCTCGCCCTCCCCGCCGGGCATCTGCCGCGTGCTCACCGCCGCCGACACGTTGAAGTAGCGGTGCGTCAGCCCGTCGCGGTTGTCGGCCATCTTGCCCACCATCCGCTTCAACAAGTGCAAGGTGCGGTCGCGGTCGGTCGGGTAGACCAGATCGAGCTTCGGGGCGACGAACGCCACGCGGGTGATCCCCCCCGGCCGCCACTGCCGCGGCAGGAACACGTTCGACAGGTGCCGGCCGACGCTGCGGAACACGTCCTCGCCGGGGTCGAGTACGTCGAACAGGTCTTTCAGAATCTGGTGGTTGTCGTTGTACATGCCCACCCCGCCGGCCAGCAGCATCATCACGTCCACCAGCACCACCAGCGACGTACACGACTTGAGCGCCACCAGGAACGGCTGCACCACCTCGGCCTTGTACCGCTCGAAGCGGGCGGCGAACGCGGCGGCGACCCCCGGCCCCTTCGCCCGCACGTCCGCCGGCAGCGGGGCGAACTCGGCCCCTTCGAGGCCCGACCGCCGTTCGGCGGCCAAGTCCGCGGGCGGCTTCGGCCGGGCGGCCGTCCCGCTCGTGTCGAGCAGGAACGTGGACGGGCTGATGAACGGGTTGAACGACAGGATCAGGTTCGCCAGGCTCAGCCGGTAGGTGCCGATCAGCCCGGCCTCGTCGGGGGCGTCGGCCGTGAGCGCCTGAAGGAACGGCTCGCAGCAGGTGCGGGCGGGGGTGTCGTTCTTCAGCCGTTCCAGCACGTGATCCGACCACTCGGCGTAGGTGCGGCCGAGCATGGCGGCGTCGGCGAACCGCTCGCCCGGCAGGTCGTACAGCTTCAGCACGCAATCCGAAATGGCCCAGTCGGTGCGGGTGAAGCGGCAGGCCAGCATGGAGCGGTCGATCGTCTTCTCCGGCCACCGGCCGCTGTGGGCGAGTGCGTCTCGGTAGCCGACGTAATTGAACTTCGCCCACTTCGGGTCGGGGTCGAGGAGGGTGAACTTGCGGACGGCCGTGCCCGGCTTGCCCAGGCGGAAGCGGTCCGGGTCGTGGTGGTCCAGGTGGTTGACCAGCGAGGTGAGCAGGACGGTCTTGCCGGCGCTGTACAGGCCGACCACGCCGACCCGGCACTCGTTCGTCTTCAGGTGGAGCGAGGGCATGGGTGGGGAACTGCTTCGCCCCGGAGGGGCGGGAGATGTTAGCCAGGGGTGACGGAGCGGAGCGACAGAACCCCTGGACGACGGCAATAACAGCCAAGCCCCGGAGGGGCGGCAGACTCGGAATCTGTCGCCCCTCCGGGGCTTGCTCCCGTTTCCCAACGGTCCCAGGGGTTGCGCTCGCCTGCGGCTCGCTCCACCCCTGGCTAACATCGGTCGCCCCTCCGGGGCGGATGCACCCCCTCGCCCTCAAAAGGGAGAGGGGCACCAGTCAGCTCGGCACGGTGCGGATCATGTCTTCCACCTGGGCGATGTAGAAGTTCAGCCCGAGCACGTTCGGGATGCGGACCTCCCGCTTGTCGCCGCTGGCGAACTTGAGGATCAGGTCGCTCGACCCGAACCCGAGCAGCAGGTGGCGGAACGGGTCGTCCCGCTGCTTGGTCAGTTGCACGCCGACGGTCGAGTACGCCTCCACCGCGTCGCCGATGTGCTCGCACACGCGGATCTGGCCGGGCGAGAAGATGACGAACTGGCGGCGGTCGAAGATGAAGAAGGCGAGCGCCCACAGGGCGAACACCACCCCGCCGATGATCAGGTAGGCGCCCAAGTTCAGGTACACCAGCCACGACGACAGGGTGCGGGCGATCACGTCCCACGCCCCCGGCACCAGGCTGATGATGACCACGATCAGGGCGACCAGCAGGAGCACGACGAACGACCACAGCCCCCGCAGGGGCACGTTCGTGGTGAACACCACCATGAGCAGGGTGACGACGAACATGGCCCCCAGGAACGGGTGGCGGCTGATCCGCACTGGCCACGGCTGGTTGGCCGTGCCGTTCGACTGCCGGACCGCCTCCCGCACCGGCTGGTTCTCGTAGTCCAGTTTCTTCGCCTTGTCGTCGTCCAGGGTGAAGGTGAACGCCTTCGGGTGGTCGTTCCCCTTGTCGTCCTTCACGTACTCGGCCACGCTCACCTGCCCGCCGCTGGGCAGCACGGCCAGGTGGTTGTCCTCGACGAGCGTCCAGGCGGCACAGAAGAAGGCCACCACCCACACCGGCCACCAGTAGAAGAGCATACTGCGGCCGATCAGCTTGATCTCGCCCGGCTTCTTGTCCACGGCATCCTTCGGCTGGAGGGTGGAGCCGGGTGGGACGGCGGACGATTCGGCGGGCGGTGGGGTCGGGCCGGGGGTGGACATGAGCGGGGGTTCCGGGGTGGGAGGCGGTTGAACGGGTATTCGCCGCGGAGGGGGTGGGCATTTCGCCCGACTTCTCCCCGCAACCGGCGTTCCCTTACCGATTACGGACTGAACGACCGTCTGGCGAGCCGTGCCCCGTGACGGGCCGGGTGGTGCAAACACCCGCCGCCGGCAAATTCTGAACGGCCGCGGCCGATGGTTCTCATTCTCACCACTTCCCCCACCCCCCAGTGGCGACGAGCGCCGTCCGACCGGCGAAGCAAAATTCGACACCCCCACGGATCGGAACGCAACACCACGCCTGAAAAGTGCGCTCGCGGTGTGAACGGCAGGCGTGAAGCTCGGGGCGCCAGGTGACAGAAGCCGCTGGAATCGGGCCGATTGCCGAAATCGACTGAGATCTCATGCCACTCGGCACTGCGACTGCTCCAGACGATGGCGAGGCCCGGAATGCGAGTCCCGGACCTCTGACGAGTGGCTTGGCACTCGTTCCCTTCCGATCACGGGCACGAGACTAGCGCGGGGTATGCGAGTCCCCCGCGCCGAATCTCGTGCCCCACTTCTTTTTTCTAAGTCGCGCCGTTCGAATCCAGATTGAAACTCGGAACAGCCCTGCTCTGCGAACACTTAGCGGACGCGACAGGGCTACTCAGAGATCGGA
>JANNVG010001008.1:0-10957 GCA_031414395.1 Fimbriiglobus sp. | reverse complement strand
GGAGTGCGGAGTGCGGAGTGCGGAATTTGAAGACCGGAAGTCTTCATTCCGCATTCCCCACTCCGCACTCCGCACTTGAGGCATTCCCCACTCCGCACTCCGCACTCCCTCTGGGCGTCCGTCGTGGAGGAAGTGCATGCTCACATCCGCGACCAGTTGGCCGTGGTATGTGAGCACCAGCCGGCCGGTGTCGGTGAAGGTGCCGAGTACCGCGGCTTCGACGCCCTCGCTCGACGCCAGCGCCCGCAGTTCGCTCCAGTTCTCCGGCGGCACGGCCAGCACCATCCGCTCCTGACTCTCGCTGATCCAGATTTCGGTGTAGCTCAGCCCGTCGTACTTCAGCGGGGCGTTCTCCAGTTGCACGCTCGCCCCGCACTCGGCCCCCATCTCGCCCACCGCGCTGCTGAACCCGCCCGCCCCGCAGTCGGTGATGCCGCGGTACAGCCGCCGGTCGCGGGCTTGCAGGATCACGTCCAGCACCTTCTTCTCGGTGATGGCGTTGCCGATCTGCACCGCCCCGCCGCTCACCTTCTCCGACTCGTCGTGAAGTCCTTCGCTCGAAAACGTCGCCCCGTGGATGCCATCCCGGCCGGTTCGTCCGCCCACGCTCACGATCAAATCGCCCGGCTTCACCTCTTTGAATTCCATGCCCACCGGGATCAGCCCGACAGTGCCGCAGAAGACGAGCGGGTTGGCCAGGTAGCGGTCATCGAACACGAGGCTGCCGTTGACGGTCGGGATGCCCATGCGGTTGCCGTAGTCGCGCACGCCGGCCACCACGCCGTTCATCACCCGCCGCGGGTGCAGCACGCCCGGCGGCAGTTGGTCGGGCGGGTAGTCCGGTCGGGCGAAGCAGAACACGTCGGTGTTGCACACCGGCTGCCCGCCGAGGCCGGTGCCGAGCACGTCGCGGATGACACCACCGAGGCCGGTGTTCGCCCCGCCGTAGGGTTCGATGGCGCTCGGCCGGTTGTGCGTCTCGACCTTGATGCACAGGTGGTTCGCGTCGTCGAACTTGACGATGCCGGCGTTGTCGGCGAACACCGACACGCACCAGTCGTCGGCCCCGAGTTGCTTGCGGATCGTCTGCGTCGCCCCGAACACGGTCTCCTTGAGCAGGTTCTTGAAGTGCTTCCTCGTCGTCACGCCGTTGATGGTTTCGGTGTACTCGATCTCGCCCTTCAGCGTCTTGTGCGAGCAGTGTTCGCTCCACGTCTGGGCGACGGATTCGAGTTCGCAGTCGGTCGGGTCGCGGCCCTGCTCGGCGAAGTGCCGTTGCACCTGCCTCATCTCCTCGAGCGTGAGCGCGAGTGTCCCTTCCTTGCTCACCCGCATCAGGCCGGCGTCGTCGAGTTGGCGGAGCGGCACGGTGACGAGCTTGAACGTGTACGGCTTGCCGACAGCGAGGTGGTCCGCCCGCAACGCCCCGATGACGACTTGCTCGATGGCGTCGTTCGCCAGGATTTTGCGGAACAGCGTGTCGCGGTCGTGCGAGCTGATGCCGTCGGGTCCGTAGTAGCGGCGAAAGGTGCGAACCTGCTGCACGGGGATGCCGAGGTCGGCCGCCGCTTGCAGCACGCTCTCGGCCACCGGGTCCATGACGCCCGGCTTGAGCAGCACCGTGTACGCGTTGCCGTCGAGCGGCCGGCCCACCTCCGACACCAGCCCGGTTTCCACGACGGTGTCGATCAGCAGGGCCACCGCCAGTTGCTCGGCGTGCTCGCGGGTGAGCGATTCGCCTTGCAGCAGGAAGCCCTTGCCGCTCGCGGCCACCAGATCGCCGCCGCGTTCGGAGTGCGTGAGCAGGTCGAACTCGTCGCACACCCGCTCGCGCTCGCCGTCTTTGCCCAGCGGGCGGATTTCAACTTCCCAGAGCATCGCGGACCCTCTTGCCTTCGGCCAGCCAGCGGACCAACCCGGCCCGGTCGCTGGCGTCGAGCAACTGCCGGAACTGTGCCATGCGTTCACTGAACTGATCGGCCGCCCCGAGTACCGCATCGCGGTTCGCCAGGAAGATGGCCGCCCACAGGTCGGGGTCACCCGCGGCGATTCGGGTGGTGTCTCGGAACCCGCCGGCGGTGAGGGCGAGCCACTCGGGGGGCGTCACGGCTGCCAGTCCGCCGGCCGCGGCGTGCGGCAGGTGGCTGGTCACGGCCAGGGCGGTGTCGTGCTCGTGCGGGTCCATGCGGATGATGCGGGCACCCAGCCGGCTCCAGAACAGCTCCACCACCGCCACCGCTTCCATGTCCGTGTCGGCCGTCGGCGTGACCACCACCACGCGGTTCACAAACAACTCGGCCACGGCGTTCGCCGACCCCCTCTTCTCGGACCCGGCCAGCGGGTGCGAGCCGACGAACATCGCGCCGGCGGGGGGCAGCTTGCCGGCCAGCTCGCGGACGATGTTCCCCTTCGTGCTGCCCACGTCCGTCACCACACACTGCGGCGGGGCGGCGTGTGCGGCTGCCAGCACGTCCGCGGCCACGCGGTCCACCGGCGTACACACCACCACCAGGTCGGCCGCCTTCACCCCGTCGCTGATCTTTGTGGTGAAGCTGTCGATGGCCCCGTCGGCCTGGGCACGGGCGAGGGTGCGCTCGTCGCGGCCGACGCCGACCACCCGCCGCGTCAGCCCGCGGGTCTTGGCCGCCAGCCCGACCGACCCGCCGATCAGCCCGACGCCGATAATGGTGATCTGGTCGAACGGCATCGGGCGTGGGGGTGCGAGTGGGAGATGGGGAAATGATAAGGAAACGACATGTTCACGTCTTGGCCGCGAGTCGAGTGTTGTTGGGCCAAATGTCTCGACAGTTCAAGTAGCAGGGAAATATCACTGGTGCCGCTATGCTCATCGCCTACGAGGCTATCGGCCAGGGAATTGGCTTTCTGTTCTGGTGCTGTGCCGGCGGGGTTGGCTTGCTCGTTTGGGTCGGGTTCTGGCTGTTTCACAGATTCCGTGCTCGTGTCCCCGTCACGTCAGTCGGCAGAATGGTCCTCTGGTGCGTGGTTGGTATGGTGGCAGTTGTCGCGGGACTCTTCCCGCCTGTTCGTAATGCCGGTGATTGGCGGGACGTGTCGAACGGGGAGCCGGTGTCGCCAACTACGGCCGGCGAACTCGACCGCTTCTACTTCGGGTGGATGCCGAAGTTCGCCTGGGTGGGACAGGTGGGAGTTGAAGAGCCGAGGGCTCCGGGGGTGCGGGTGGGGCTGGGCGTCTCGGGTGTGTCTGCCCACTGTGACCGCTCTCGCTGGGCTGTGGACTGGATCGCTCTGGCCGCCGAAGTCTGCTGCTTCACCGTCGTGGTGCTACCATTCGCCCGAGCCAGACGGCCGACGATAGCCGCTCGCACGCTCGCGGAGAAGCGATTACCATAGCTCCATGCTTCCCTTCGTTCCCCGCATTGGTTCGCTCGGTCGCGTCAGTCGCCGCGACTGGCTCGCGCTGGGGTTGGGGGTACTCGCGGCACCGGCGTTCGCCAAACCCGCTGTCAAGCCGCGGGCGAAGCGGGTGTTGGTGGTGTTCACGCCGGGCGGGGTGAGCCAACTCGAAACGTTCGACCCGAAGCCGAACGCGCCAGAGGAAATCCGCGGGGCGTTCGGCACCATTCCCACCACCGTGCCCGGTCTGCGGTTCGGCGAACACCTGCCGAAGTTGGCGAAGCTGGCCGACAAGTTCGCAGTCGTGCGGTCGGTCAGTCACGACGACCTCGACCACGGCTCGGCGTGCTACCTGTCGCTCACCGGGCAGTTCCACTCGCGGAAGTCGTCCAACCCCGCCGTGTCGCCGACCGACTTCCCCACCCTCGGGGCCATCGTGCAGCGGCTGCGGCCGTCGGATACCTTCCCGCGGTCGTCGGTCTACCTGAACGGCCCGGTGCTACTGCCCGAAATCCCCGGCCCCGGCAACAACGGCGGGTTTCTGGGGCGTGGCTGCGACCCGCTGACGGTGACGGATCCTGAGGAGTCGCAGAAGTTCGTCGAGGGGCTGTCGCTGCCGGGCGAGGTGAGTCTGAATCGGCTCGACTCGCGGCGGGAACTTCTGGCGAAGCTCGACACCACTCCGACCGACCCCGGCTACCGCGAGAGCACGCGGGCCGCGTTCGAGTTACTTCACACCAAGAAGGTGCGGGAGGCCTTCGACCTGAGCCAGGAGAGCGAGAAGACGCGCGACGCCTACGGCCGGCACCGCTCCGGGCAGAGCTGCCTGCTCGCCCGTCGGCTCATCGAAGCCGGCGTGCCGTGGGTGACGGCGTTCTTCAACCACACCATCCGTGGGCAGGACAAGTCCGAAGTGACCGATGAGTACGGCTGGGACACGCACAACGACATCTTCGTGTCGCTGAAGGAACACCTGCTGCCGCGGTTCGACCAGACGTTCGCCACGCTGCTGAGCGATCTGGAAGCACGCGGGCTGTTGAAGGACACGCTCGTCTGTTGCATGGGTGAGTTCGGCCGTGCCCCGAAGGTGGCGATCGAAAAGAACTTCGCCGGCACGTCGCCGGGTCGCAAGCACTGGGGCGGGTGCTACTCGGTGCTGTTCGCCGGGGCGGGTGTGACCGGCGGGGCGGTGGTCGGCTCGTCGGACAAGCAAGGGGCGTACCCGCAAGCCGACCCGCTCACACCCGGTGATGTGGTGGCCACGCTGTTCGCTGCTTTGGGGATCGACCCGGCTGGGCACTACGCCGATTTGGCGGAGAGGCCGTATCGCGTGGCGACGGGTGAGGCGATTCGTGTACTGTTCTGAACGAGCCGCGACCGCATGGGTGCGGTACCCCATCGCCGCTCCCTTGCGGTCGCGGCTCGTTGCGTAAGCTACCCCCCACCCGTCGGTATTCCCCTCACCCCTCCGAGAGTTCCCCATGTATCGCTGGCTCTGCCTGCTGGCCGTCGCCGCCGTTCCCGCTGTCGTTCACGCCGACGACTGGCCGCAGTGGCTCGGGCCGGACCGCGACGGCGTGTGGAAGGAGACCGGCATCCTCGACAAGTTCCCGAAGGACGGGCCGAAGAAGCTGTGGTCCGCGAAGGTGGGCCAGGGGTACGCCGGGCCGTCGGTGGTGGGGGATCGCGTGTTCGTGATGGACCTTGTTGGCAGCGGCGCGGAGCAGAAAGAGCGGGTGTTGTGCCTGAGCACCAAAGACGGCGCGGAGGTGTGGACGCACGAGTACGCCTGCCAGTACGGGAAGGTCAGCTACCCGGCCGGGCCGCGCTGCACCCCGCACGTGGACGGCGAGCTGGTGTACACCGTCGGCACGATGGGCGACCTGTTCTGCCTGAAGGCGAAGGACGGCAAAGTGGTGTGGCAGAAGAACTACGTGAAGGACTTCGAGGCGAAGGTGCCCATCTGGGGGTTCGCGTCGCACCCGGCGGTGTTCGGCGACCTGCTCATCTGCGTGACCGGCGGGACGAAAGACAACCTGGTGATCGCGTTCGACAAGAAGACGGGCGAGCAGAAGTGGGCGGTGGAATCGACACAGGCCGACTGCGGGTACGCGGCGGTGATGGTGTACGAGTTCGGCAAGACGAAGACGGCTGTGGTGTGGCACGGGGCGGCCGTGCTGGGCCTGGACCCGGCCACCGGCAAGCGGCTCTGGAAGCAGGACTTCAAGACGAACTACGGCCTGACCGCCCCGACGCCGATGAAGCTCGCCGGCGACCGGCTGTTCGTCACCGCCTTCTACGAAGGGCCGATGATGCTGAAGGTGGCCGACAACAACGTGTCGGTGGAGTGGAAGGGGAACGGCAAGAGCGAGAAGCCCGAAGGGAGCGACAAGCTGCACAGCATCATGCCCACGCCGTACATCCAGGACGGGCACATCTACGGCGTGTGCAGCTATGGCGAGTTGCGGTGCCTGACGGCGGACAAGGGCGAGCGGGTGTGGGAGACGCGAACCCCGACCGTCGGCACGAAGGGCGAAGAGGGCAAGCCGACGCGATGGGGGAATGCCTTCCTGACGCCGAACGGCGACCGCTTCTTCCTGTTCAACGAGCAGGGCGAACTGCTGATCGCCAAGTTGACGCCGAAGGGGTACGAGGAGATCGACCGGGCGCTGATCGTGAAGCCGACGAACAAGCTGGCCGGCCGGCCGGTGGTGTGGGTCCACCCGGCCTACGCGGGCAAGAAGATGTACGTGCGGAACGACGCGGAGTTGGTGTGCGTCGACCTGGCAAAATAGGGCGAACCCGGCCCGCAAGGGCCGCGGGTGCAAGCCACCAAGTGGTTCGCACCCGCGGCCCTTGCGGGCCGGGTTCGCCCGGATGGGTCACTTCACCTTCCCCCCCGGCATCTTCCCGAAGGCGTCGAACAGCCGCACCAGCGAGTTCATCAGCTTCTTGAAGTCGCCCTCGTGCAGGCTCTCGTTCGGGGCGTGGGCGTTGCTCGCCGGGTCTTCGATGCCCAGCAGCAGGGCGGGTGCCCCGCCGAACAGCTGCGCCAGCGGGCCGACGAACCCGATGCTGCCGCCGCACCCGATGGCCACCGGGTCGCGGTCGAACCCCTGCCGCAGGCTGGCCATCGCCGCCTCGAACGCCGGGCCGTTCGGGTCGGTCATCCACCACTCGCACCCGGCCCCGTGCTGCGTCACCTTCACCTCCACGCCCCACGGGGTGTCGGCTTCCAGGTACGCCTTCAGGCTCGCCACCACGTCCGCCACCTTCTGATCCGGCACGATGCGGCAACTGACGACGGCCGCCGCCTTCGGCAGCACCTGGTTGCTCGCCTGCTTGATGTTGCTCGCCTCTTGCGCGATGACCGTGACGGCCGGCCGCCGCCACGTCGTCTCGTAGGTGGTCATGCCGGTTTCGGTGGCGAACCGGGCGCTTGGCACCACGCCGACCTCGTTGCGGAACTTGTCCTCACTCCACGGCAGCTTGCGGAAGGTGGCTTTCTCCTTGTCGGTCAGCACTCGCACACTGTCGTAGAAGCCGGGCACCGGGATCGGCCCGTTCTCCCAGTATAGCTTGCTCAGCACCTTGTTCAGCGCGAGCGCCGCGTCGGGCAGTGCCCCGCCGGCCATGCCGCTGTGAACGGGGATCTTCGCCGAGGTCACTTCCACCAGCACCGACACCACCCCGCGCAGGCTGTACGTGATGCTCGGCAGGCCGACCTCGATGTTCTCGGTGTCGAGCACCAGGATCACGTCGGACTTGATCTTCTCGCGGTACTTGTCGAAGAAGGTGAGCAGGTTCCGCGAGCCGATCTCCTCTTCGCCCTCGACCACCATCTTGATGTTGCACGGCAGGGTGTTGCTCGTCTTGCGGTACGCCGCAATCGCCCCGAGGAAGGCGCTGACGGCCGCCTTGTCGTCGGCACTCCCGCGGGCGAACAGCCGCCCGTCGCGGCGGGTCAGCTTCCACGGGTCGGACTTCCACTGCTCCAGAAAGTTGACCGGCTGCACGTCGTGGTGGGCGTACAGGAAGACGGTCGGCTTGTCCGGGCCGGCGTCCAGCCACTCGCCGTAGGCGTAGGGCAGGCTGCTGCCCACTTTCAGGGTTTCCACTTTGGTCAGCCCGGCCTCCCGCATCTGCTCGCACACCAGGGCGGCGGTGCGGCCGATCTCGTGGTCGTGCTCGCCGTCGGTGGAGATGCTGGGGATGGCGACCAGGTCGGCCAGCCCGCGGATCACGTCTTCGTGGTGCTTGGTCAGCCAGTCGAGTGCCTCGTTCATTTCGGTACTCCGGCAACGGGGTGTGATGCGGGGTATCGTACTCTAGCGGCGACGCACGAGGGCGGGAAGGACAGGGAAGACAGAAGAGATTCACCGCCGAGGGCCACGTCGAACTCCGTCACGAGCGGCAACACCATCGCGTAGATGGTGAACCCGAACGCCACGGCGAGGGCGAAGAACGGCAGCACCGGGTTGCCCGACTCCTGCGAGCCGGGCTTGGCGATGAGCACGCTCGTGACGGTGTAGAACATGGCGATGGGGCACGCCACCGCCGCGAGCGACAGGGCGGGCGACGGCTTGCTGCCCGTCAGCACCCACCACAGCCCGCCGATGCCCAGGATCAGGAAGCCGATGAAGCTGAGCCACTGGTTGCCGAAGCTGCCGCCGTTGATGACGATCAGGTAGATGGCGACGAGCGTGCCGACGCTCAGGAAGAACACCGTGCCCAGGGTGTTCACGATGGCCATGCGGCTGTTCACCAGCCGCAGCGCGACGTGCAGGCCGAGCGCCATGACGAACGCGAACAACAGCACCAAGCCGCCGAACACCAGACCCATCGCCAGGAAGTGCATGCCGACCCGCCCGCCGGTGTCGCCGGCCGGGTCGGTGCGGGCGAGCAGTTCCATCCCCCACGGCGCGCCCAGCAGCCCGGCCACGCCCAGCACGCCGTAGAAGAGGCCGAGCAGTAGCGGGGGGATGAAATACTCCTTCGTGTTCCACAGCACGCCGAGCAGCTTGCCGAACACGAACTCCCGCGGGGAAATGTCTGTTACCAGCAGCACGTCGAGCGCCCCGCCGTCGCGCTCGGACGTGATGCTCGTGACCGACTGCGAGGCGATGAGCAACATGCTCACCACGGCCAGCGGCACGAGGCCGTAAGCGGCGGCGTAGGCCGGCTTCCCGCCCGGCGCGTACAGCAGGCTGATGGCCAGGTAGAGCACCAGCGCCAGCACGATGCCGAACGCCAGCTTGATGAGTAGCGGGCGGCGGCCGTAGGCGAGCGTCTTGATCTCCCGCCACAGGATCGGGTTGTCCCACACGCCCCGCACGGCCCCCGGCGCGGCGTGCGCCTTCGCCCGGTACTCCTTCACCTGCTCCGAGGTCATGTTCGCTTCCGGGTCGTCGTCCGCCTTCTCCCGCTGAATGATCGGCTCGCCGCTCGGGTTCCACTTCCGCAGCTTCCAAATGCCGACAGTGTTCGCCACTACGCACAGGCCGAGCATGACCAGCCCGTACCCGTAGGCCGGGGCGAACCACCCGCCGTTCAGCGGCGGGTAAATGACGGTGGTCATCGCCGCCCACGGGTCGACCCACGCCTGCACCCCCGCCGGGGCGAAGAAGCCGACCGCCTGCGACACGCACAGGTACAGCACCAGGAAGAGCGTGGCGAGCGCGAGGGCTTCGAACGTCTTCTCCCGCCACAGGGCCACCAGCCCGCCGAGCGAGCCGGCCGCGTACGCGGTGGTGAGCAGCACGACGGTGGCTTGAATCACCTGACTGGGGTCGATGCCGCCGAGCAGCAGGAACATCGACAGCACCGGCACACTGGCGAGCAGCAGGGCCGTGATGGGGAGCAGCGCGCCGACCAGCTTGCCGAGGACGATCTCGTAGTCGGCCATGTCGGTGAGCAGGAGCAGGATGAACGTGCGGCGGTCCTTCTCCTGCGACACCGCACTGGCGGCCGACAGCGCCGCGAAGAACATGACCAGCACCAGTTCGACGAACACGGAGAGCTGGAAAATGATCTGCCCGAAGCGGGCCGTCTCGCCCAGGGTGGCCTCGCGGTCGAACCCGACCATCGCCTGCCAGACGGTGACGCCCAGCACCAGCAGCAGCCCGACCAGAGCGGCGCGGGAGGCGTAATGGCTTTTCTTCCGCGGGACGGTGACGAGTTCGCGGACGAAGATCGGACCCAGCACGCCAACCCCCAGGTAAGCACTTCTGTAGCCGGCCTCTGTGAGGCCGGTCCGGGGTCAGAGACCCCGGCTACAAAGGTCCGGATAACTTATGCCGGCCGGCCGAACCCGCCCGCCGCGGGTACAATCCGTGGCTACATGAGAACAGTCGTCATCGCCGCCCACGGCGGCCCGGTCTGGTGCCTGGGAGCTTACGGGAACGAGTGGATCGCCACCCCGCACCTCGACCGCCTCGCGGCCGAGGGGGTGACGTTCGACCGTCACTACGCCCGCCGCCCGGACCCGCTCGGCGGGCGGGCGGACTGGTGGGGTCTTGGAGAACACCTACCCCCCCCGGCCCCCCCTTCCTGGGCGGAAGGGGGGGAGCAAGGCAAGCACCTCACTCCCCCCCTTCCGCCCAGGAAGGGGGGGCCGGGGGGGGTAGGTTCTTCCGTGATCATCCGCGCCTCCCGCCCGTCCTTCGACGCCCCATCCCACTATTACGCACGCTTCGCCGAAGTGTTCGACGCCCGCCCGGAATCGGGTCGCCCGCCGTTCGCCCCGCTGTTGAAACTGCTGCCGCGTGTACTCGACACGCTCGGCGACGACGCCCTCCTCTGGATCGAAACCGACCGCCTCATCCCGCCGTGGTTCGCCCCCGCCGACGTGTTCGAGGTGTACTGCGAAGACCTGACCGAAGGCGCCGACGCGGACGCCGACCCGCTCACCCCGTGGGCCGACCCGCCGGTCGGCGGGTTCGACCGCGACGACATGGCCGCGTGGGAACTGCTGCACCGCAGCTACGCCGCCGCCGTCACCACCTTCGACGCCGACGTGGGGCGGGTGTTTGAGGTGTTGGAATCGAAGGGGTGGGACGAGTCCGCGAGCTGGGTGTTCACGTCCGACTTCGGGTTCCCGCTCGGCCAGCACGGGCTGCTCGGCCCGTACCGCCCGTGGCTGCACGAGGAGTTCGTTCACGTGCCGCTCATCGTGCGACGACCCGGCGGGGCCGGCGGGGGCGAACGGGTGTGGGCGTTCACCCAACCGGCGGACGTGATGGGGTTGGTGAGGAACCTACCCCCCCCGCCCCCCTCCCTAGGAGGGAAGGGGGAGTCCGCGCCCACTCCCCCCCCTTCCTTTCAGGAAGGGGGGGGCCGGGGGGGGGTAGGTTTCCGTTCTTCCGTCGTCTCCGTCTGCGAGATCGACGGCCACCGCGAGGCGGCACTCCGGACCGACACGCACGCCCTGCTGCTGCCGCTCGCCACGCCCGACGACGAACCCCGCGAGCCGCAACTGTACGAGAAGCCGAACGACCGCTGGGAACTGAACGACGTCCGCCAGCCGAACCTGGAATTGGCGGACGCGATGGAGGCGGAGTTGCGGAAGGTGCTGGAGTAGTGG
>JANNVG010001007.1:0-9598 GCA_031414395.1 Fimbriiglobus sp. | reverse complement strand
GTTGGCCGTCTCCCGCCGTGGGTCGGGCAGGTCGGCGAACACGGCGGTGATCGGCAGCGGCATCGGGCGGTCCTCGCGGGAACCCCTGTGATAGCCGCAAACCCCTACACCGTCAGCCGTTCATAGTGCGTAAGCCCTGCGTCCCCTGCGGGGACTGCTCGACCGCGACCTACCAGACGCATCACGCCAGTACGCCCTTCACCACGCTCGCCGGTTCGACGCCCGTCAACTTCTGGTCGAGGCCCTGGAACTTGTACGTGAACTTCTCGTGGTCGATGCCCAGGCAGTGCAGGATGGTCGCGTTCAGGTCGTTCAGGTGGACGCCGTCCTTCGTGATGTTGTAACTGAAGTCGTCCGTCTCGCCGTACACGCTGCCGGCCTTCGCCCCGCCGCCGGCCAGCCACATGCAGAAGCTCCGCGGGTGGTGGTCCCGCCCGTAGTTGTCCTTCGTCACGCCGCCCTGCGAGTAGACCGTGCGGCCGAACTCGCCGCCCCACACCACCAGAGTGCTGTCCAGCAGCCCGACCCGCTTCAAGTCGGCCAGCAGCGCGGCCACCGGCTGGTCGGTGTCCTTGCACTGGTTGCCGATCTCTTTGGGCAGGTTGCCGTGCTGGTCCCACCCGCGGTGCAGGATCTGCACCACCCGCGTGCCCTTCTCGATCAGCCGGCGGGCGACGATGGCGCTGTGCGCGAAGCTGCCGGGCTTGCTCACCTCCGGGCCGTAGCTCTCGATCACCGTCTTGTCTTCCTTCGTCAGGTCCACCAGATCGGGCACGCTCGTCTGCATCCGGAAGGCCATCTCGTACTGGGCCATGCGGGTGCGGGTTTCGGGGTCGCCGAACTTGTCGGCCGTCATCTCGTTCAGTTGGCTCAGGCTGTCGAGCATGGCCCGGCGGTCGGCCTTGTCCACGCCGTCGGGGTTCTTCAGATACAGCACTGGGTCGGCACCGCTGCGCAGCGCCACGCCGGTGTACTTGGTCGGCAAGAACCCGCTCGCCCACATGCGGGAGAAGATGGCCTGCCCGTTGCTGCCGGAGGGGAACCGCGGGGTGAAGACGACGAACGCCGGCAGGTCGTTGCTCTCGCTGCCCAGGCCGTAGGCCAGCCACGAGCCGATGCTCGCCTTGCCGGGAACTTCGCTGCCGGTCATCACGAACGTGCAGGCCGGGTCGTGGTTGATGGCGTTCGTGTGCACGCTGCGGATCAGGCAAATGTCGTCCACCAGCTTCGACGTGTGCGGGAACAACTCCGGGTTCGCCCACGTGCCGCACTTGCCGCTCTGCTCGAACTTGAACTTGCTCGGCGCGACCGGGAACTTGGCCTGCCCGCTCGTCATGGTGGTGAGCCGCTGGCCGAGGCGGACGCTGTCGGGCAGGTCTTTGCCCAGGTGGTCGATCAGCTTCGGCTTGTAGTCCCAGGTGTCGATCTGGCTGGGCGCGCCGTTCATGTGCAGATAAATGACCGCCTTCGCCGTCGGCTTGTGGTGCGGGAAGCCGGGCAGCGGCGGGTGCTCGCGGCGGACTTCGGGGGCGGCCTTCGCCTGCTGACCCAGCAAGGCCATGGCGATGCCGCCGGCGCTCAGCCCGGAGGTGCCGAAGAACTGGCGGCGGGTGAGGTGGCGGAGGCGTTCGATCAGCGGTGTCATCGGAGTTCCCGCAGGTGGTTGGTCGTAGGGATCAATTCAAACGGAACGCGGAGGACGCGGAAAAACGCGGAGGAGCGCAGAAAATGCAGGGTGAATGAGGAAACCAGGAAGGCAGGAACAAAGCAGATCTGAACTCTTCTCCTGCCTTCCTGGTTTCCTCATTCTGTCTTTTGTTCTGACCCGCGTCCTTCCGCGGCCGTCTGCGTAATCCGCGTTCCTCCTGTCAAAATCCGAGTCTCAGTTCCTGGTCAGCGCCTCGTCCAGGTTGAGCAGCATCGACGCCACGAGCGTCCACGCGGCCACCTCGTCGGCCTTCAGCTTCGGGTTCGCCTTCCGCTCGCCCACGGCCAGCAGCTTCGCCGCGTCCGCCGGCACCTTCGCGTACCGCTCCTGGTGCTTCGCCAACTCCGCCGTCACGATGGCCAGTTCCTTCTCGGTCGGCGTACGCGCCAGCAGCAGCTTGTACGTGAACGCCACCCGCTCGGCCGGGGTCGCCCCGCCGTCGGTCACGATCCGCTCGGCCAGCAGGCGGGCCGCTTCCACGTGCTGCGTGTCGTTCAACAACTGCAACGCCTGCAACGGCGTGTTGCTGCGGTCGCGGCAGGCGCACGGCTGCTCGCGGTTGGGCGAATCCAGGTTCACCATGTACGGGGCCGGGGCCGTCCGCTTGTAGAAGGTGTACATGGTGCGGCGGTAGAGGGCGGTGCCGCTGTCCCGCTTGTAGTTCTGCGTGTTGGACCCCGTGAATGCCACCGGTTCCCAGATGTTGTCCGGCTGGTACGGCTTCACCCCCTTGCCGCCGACGGCCGGGTCGAGCAGCCCGGCCACTGACAGGGCGTTGTCACGAATCTGTTCGGCGTCCAGGCGGAACCGCGGGCCGCGGGCGAGCAGGCGGTTGGCCGGGTCGGCGTTGAGCAGGTCGGGCGTGGCTTTGGAACCGCGGCGGAAGGCGTCCGACAGAATCATCCGGCGGAAGGCGGTCCGCACATCCCAGGTGGTGCGGAAGTCGGCGGCCAGCCAGTCGAGCAGTTCCGGGTTCACCGGCGGTTCGCCCTGGATGCCGAAGTCGCTGCTCGACTTCACCAGCCCGACGCCGAACGCCTGCTGCCACAGGCGATTCACATACACGCGGGCGGTCAGCGGGTGGTCGGGCCGCACCAGCCAGCGGGCGAAGTCGAGCCGCGTGGCCCGGCCCTTCGCGTCCAGTTTGGGGAACACGGCGGGGGTGTTCGGCTCCACCTTGTCGCCCGGCTTGGTGTAATCCCCGCGGGCCATGACGTGCGCCTGCTTCGGCTGCGGGGTGTCGCGGAAGATCATCGACGACGGGATGCCGTCGTCCAGTTTCTTCCGCTCGGCGGTGAGCGCGTCCCGCTCCTTCGTCAGCGGTTCGAGCTTGTCTTTCGTGGTGGGGCACACGGCCCGCAGGAAGTGGTCGCGGAGTTGCTGCGCCTGCGGCGGGGTCGGCACTTTGTCTTTGCCGAGCGCTTTGAACAGGTCGGCGATGGGCTTGGGCAGCTTGGCGGCGTCCGGCCCGCCGCGGGCGGCCACCCACGCCGAGAGTGACAGCCCGATGTCAGGGGCGTTCGGCTGGACCGCCTGCCCGGTGACGGCCGCGATCACGCCGGGGTCGGTGTACTTGATCTTGGCCAGGTCGGCGTTCACCTGCTTCAACTTGGCGTCGAGTGCGGCCAGTTTCGCGTCTTGTTCGCGCGTGCTCAGCTTCACACTCGGTTCGTGGTACAGGGCGTTGCCGTCGAGCGGCGACCCGGCGGCCGAGTAGAAGAAGGCGTACAGCGAGTAGAACTCCTTCTGCGAGATCGGGTCGAACTTGTGGTCGTGGCAGGTGGCACACCCGGCCGTCAGGCCGAGCCACGTCTCGGACGCCACCGCCGCCCGATCGAGGGCGTTGCGGAAGTGCCACTCGGCATCAATGCTCCCGCCCTCGCCGGTACTCACGTTGCAGCGGTTAAACCCGGTCGCCACCAACTGGTCCTTCGTCGCGTTCGGCAGCAGGTCGCCGGCCAGCTGTTCCACCGTGAACTGGTCGAACTTCATGTTCGTGTTGAACGCCTTCACCACCCAGTCGCGGTACGGCCACAGGCCGCGCTCGTTGTCCAGGTGCAGGCCGTGCGTGTCGGCGTAGCGGGCGATGTCCAGCCAGTGCTTGGCCATTTCTTCGCCGTGGTGCGTGCTGGCGAAGTAGCGGTCCGCCATCCGCTCGTAGGCGCCCGGTTTGGTGTCGGCGACGAACTCGTCCACTTCCTTCGGCGTGGGCGGCAACCCGGTGAGGGCGAAGGCCACGCGGCGGACGAGCGTCGGCTTGTCGGCCTCGGGGTTCGGCGTCAGCCCCTTCTTGGCGAGGGCTTCGTTCACGAACGCATCAATCGGGTTCGCCGCACCCTTCGGAACCGGCGGCCAGACCAGTGGCACGAACGACCAGTGCCCTTCGTACACCGCCCCCTCTTCGACCCAGCGCTTCAAGATGGCCTTCTGCGCGTCGGTCAGTTTCTTGTGGCTGTCCGGCGGGGGCATCACCTCTTTGGCGTCGGTGCTGAACACCCGCTTGACGGCCTCGCTGTCGGCCGGCTTCTTCGGCACCACCGCCGCCACGTCGCTCTTCTTGTTCTTGGCGAAGGCGGCGTCGGCGGTGTCGAGCCGCAGCCCCCCTTTCTGCTTGCCCGCCCCGTGGCAGCCGAAGCAGTTCTCGGCCAGGATGGGCTTCACGTCGCGGTTGTACTTCACCGGCTCGGCACACAGCACCGGCACGGCGAACAGGAGCACGCCGAGGGAGACGGTCACGCGCATGGGGCACACCGATACGGGAGGGCGGACGACCAACATGACACACCGGCAGGAAGTGTAGCGTACCCGGACGCGGGGGAAGTGTCACGTCGAAAGGTGGAGGCGTACCACTGAAACGGCGAACGCCCCGGCGGGGTGCGCCGGGGCGTTCGGGTGTGGTGGGGCGGCTCACGGGTTGGGGGCGGGCGGGACGACCGGCGGGGGGACGACCGGGCCGCCCTTCTCCGGCGGCGGCAGGGAGCTGGGCACCTTCTCCGGCGGCTTGCGAACGGCCGTGATGTCGCCGCCGTACCCGCCATTCTGGGCGGGGGCGAACACCTCCCACGCCATCAGCCCGCAGGCGACGAGCATGGCCACGAGGGTGGCGAACAGGATCTTGCCGTACCCGCGGCTGACGAGCGGCTTGACGGCGGCGGAGGTGGCGCGGGCCATGTGAAGTCTCCAGCTGTAGCCGGGGTCTCTGTAACCCCGGACCGGCCTCACAGAGGCCGGCTACACGTTAGCGGGGCGGGGCGGGGGCGGCACGCGAGCCGTCGAGCGCGCCGACGGAGAGCGCCACCTGCGGGGGCGTCTTGCCCTGGGCGGCGTCGGTGTCCAGGTAGAAGAAGACGGCGGCGCCGATCAGCACCAGCATGGTGATGGCGCTCAGCCCGACGTAGATGTCGAGCCGCGGCTTGGCCGCCTCCTCGGGGGAATACTCCTCCTCCTCTTCCTCTTCGACGACCGGCTTGGCCTTCTTGCCCTTCTTCGGCTTCACGTCGTCGTCTTTGGCTTTCTTCTTCTTCTTGGCCATGACGGACCTCGCACATGTCACTGTAGCCGGCCTCGGTGAGGCCGGTGGGGTGGGGAACCCGGCCTCACAGAGGCCGGCTACAGAAAGCGGCTGCGGCTCACTTCGACGCCACCGTGTCGCCCTTCTTGGGCACGAAGTCGCCGGCCAGCTTCTGCCCGCTGGCGGGGGTGAACACGCCGGACGAGATCTGCGGGTCGGAGGCGTTCAGCACCGTCACCGTGCCGACGTAGTACGGGGCGGAGGCGCGTGTCACGTTATACTGTTTACCCGCCTTCACCCCGGCGTTCGACCCGCCGGTGAACACGATGATGTCCAGCGCCTCGCCCTTGCTGTTCCCCACCTGAATCACGTCCCCGCGGAACGCGGCGTCGGCTTCGGCCGGCCCGCCCTGCCGCTGCTCCAGCAGGCTGCGGGATTTCTCGATCTGGTCGTCGAGCGCCTTGTTGGTCACGTTGTACTTGATGATGGCGTCGGCCGCCGTCTTCTCGGCCGCGGCCTGGTTGATCACCGCCGTGTCGCGGGCGGTGGTGAGCGTGCTCACCTGCGTGGTCAGATTGTCCGTCTGGTTCTGGATGCTGCGGTTCACCGCTTGCAGCGCGGTGATGGTCGGCTGCACCTTCTGCGTCGAGTCGGCGAGGCCGCCCACCGACTGCTTCAGTTTGATGTACTCGTTCTCGAACCCGTCCCGCTCCTTGCGGATGGCGATGACGTTTTGGTCGGCGGCCGACAGGCGGGTGTCGTACAGCTTCCGCTCCTCGATCACCTGCTTGGTGAGCGCGTCGGCGTTCTTCTGCGCGTCGGCGGACGCGGCTTGCGCCCGCAGGGCCTCGGCCTTCCAGTCCGACCGGGTGGCGAACAGGACGGCGGTGAACCCCAGCCACACGAGGGAGACGAGGAACACGAACACCGTGAGCAGTTTGCCGAGCGCGTTCATGGGGTCTTCTCCTGGGCGGGCGGCGGGTGATTCAGGACAGGAGCGGCCGGGTTTATCCCGGCCGACCCGGACAGCCGGGATAAACCCGGCCGCTCTTGGACATTGTGCCGCACGGCGGCTACTTCTTCGGGTCGAGGGTGAAGGCCGACGGGCCGGTGGTCGGGGCGGGCGGCACGACCCCCACCTTCGCCCCCTTCAGGTCGTCCAGCCGCAGCAGCAGTTGGTTGCGGCGGCGGGCGAGCGACCCGCCGCGGTTCTCCCAGTTCACCCGCAGGTCGGCCAGCACGGGCGTCTCGATCTCGTGCTTCTTGAACCGCTCGTCCAGCCAGGCGAAGCGGGCGTTCAGCGTGTCGATGTCGGCGTTCAGCAGGGTCTGTGCCTTGACCGCCTTCTCGATGCCATCAATGTGGGTGGAGGCGTCCGTCTGCTGGTCGATCAGGCTCTTCCGCATCTGGTCCACGCCGGCGAGGGGGGTCTTGCCGTCGAGGGATTTGATCTGGCGGGCCGGGTCGGTCGTCCAGTCGTAGTTGCCCACGCGGCTGACGGCGTTCGGGTTGGCCGGGTCTTTGGCCCCGCCGCGGGCCAGTTCGATGTTGTAGAAGGTGCCCTTGTCGGCCTGCTCCAGGCGGGCGGCCACCTTCGCCCGCAGGTCTTGCAAGCGGGCGTCGGCGTCGGCCACGCGGCCCAGTTCGGGGGCGTACCCGGTCTGCACTTTGGCCGCGCGGTCGTCCAGCCGCTTCACCTTCTCCGTCAGTTTCTCGCCGGCCGTGTCCACGGCGTCGGCGGCGTCCACGCGGGTGAAGTAGGCGGACGCCGCCCACGCCAGGACCGCCACCGCGGCGAAGGCGTTCAGGAGGACCAGGAACTTACCCAAGTAGGTGAACATCGGCGGCCTCGCGGGGGCGGTCGGCGGTGGTCGGTCACTTGCCGGCTTTCAGCTTCTCGGCCTGGAACACTTGGTCTTCCAACTGGAACAGTTCGTCGAACCGCACGCCGACGAGCTGCTGGAGGACGAAGATCTCTTTCTCCAGGCTCTTCTGGGCGGCGGCGGCGGCCTTCACCTTCTTGTCCATGTCGTCGGTGCGGCCGAGGGCGGCGTCGCGGTGGGCGGTGCGGGTGACCACCTGTTCGGCCCCGGCCTTCTCCTGGGCGGCGAACGTCTTGGTGATGTCCAGTTGCCGCTGGAGCATGAAGTCCAGGTCTTGCGACGTCTTCAGCTTCTGCGCGTAGGTGAGGCCGAAGCTGGCCAGCTCGCTCTCCCCCTGGCGGTCGTACCGCTCGGGCATGGACGACAGCCGCTGGGTGCGGTCCAGCACGGCGTTGGCGTAGTCGTTCAGCCCGACCAGTTGGACCGTCCGCTTCTGCCCGCCGGCGGTCGGGTCGAGCACGGCCAGCAGGCCGGCGGCGCGGCGGCGGCGGTCGATGTCCGACAGCGAGGCGGACGTGGCCGCGAGCGCCTTCCAGTACACCATCTGGGCGTCCAGGTAGGCCTTCTGCTTGGCCTCCTGGCCGGCGGTTTTCGCCGCCCGCTGATACTGGTCGAAGGCGAAGTCGCGGGCGGCGCGGGCCTCCCGCTTGGCCTTCTCGTACCCGTCGCTCAGGGTCGGGTCGGCCTTGCCGGTGGCCAGGGCGAACTTGGAGTCGAGGGCGGTGCGGGCCAGCCCGAACAGGTCGGTCACGCGGGCCACAGCGACCGGATCCCGCTGGGCGGGGGGCTGGCGGTCGAGTTCGGCTTGCAGTCGCAGGGCCTCGCTCAGCCACTCGCGGAAGGCCGCCCGCTCCTCGAAGTCGTCGGCCAGCAGGGTGAGCGGGCCGGCGTCCAGCTTGTTCGGGTTCAGCTTGTTCGGCAGGCCCACCAGGTATTGAAGCTGGGCGACGGCGGAGCCGGCGGCGGACACTTTGGCGTCCACCTGCTTCTTCATGTCCTCTACCTCGGCGACGACCGACAGCGGCGGGGTGGCGGCCATGCCGGTGTAGTCGCCCCCGCGGCTGCCCCCTTTGAAGTGGTCTTCGACCACCTTCACCCGCACCTCGCGGCCGTACAGCGTGACGGTCTCTTCCGCCTTACTCGGGTCGAACGTTTTGCTCACGCCCGGCTCGGTCGGCATGCCGCTGGTCGCCAGCTCGTGCTTCTCGATGGCGATGTTCTGGTCGTGCCGCGTGGCCCACGACTTGGCGGCCAGGTACGCGACCGCGGCGGCGGCCAGCAAATTGAGGAACAGCAGGACGATGCCCAAAGGTTTCATGGCGTGGTCTTGGCCTCGGGCTGTTCGGGGGCCGGGCGTCCGGGGCGAGTCATGAGTTCGATTCTGACGGATGAACCCGACCGTAGCAAGCGCACGATTCGGGTAAACCGGGGGGGATCGGCCGTGCGGAGTGGCGCAAGCGGCACGGGCGGATCGACCCATCAGCCACTATACGCCAACGCCCTGAGGGTTGGGCGCGTTGGGAGGATTTTTGCGCGCGGGGGCGGGCGGGCAGATTTTCGACAATTTCCCCCCCGCACCTGTCATGAACGGCCGGCCGGCGGGTCTTGTTCACGACCGCCCGCCTCCCCGGTGTCTCATGAACGACCTGTTCCGCCCCGACGGGCACGACCTGCCGGCCCGCGGGTCCGACGTCGGCCCGGCCGACTTCACCCGCGACGTGCCGTACTCCCTGGACGTGCTGCCCGAGAGCGGCCGGGAGGTGCTGGTGGTGGGCGACGTGGAGCGGTGCAAGGGGTTCAACCACAAGCAGGGGGCCAACCTGTTCGGGTTCGAGGGCACGTGCGGGCTGGTGTCGGTGGAAGACGTGCTCAACCAGTTCGGCAAGGACGTGAGCGAGAACGACGTGGTGCGGCACGCCATCGAGACCGGCCGCTGTCGGGTGAGCGACCGCCCCGGCGAGTGCGGCGGCACGAGCGTGTCCGATCAGGCGCACCTGCTGACCGACGCCGGGGTGCCCGCCCACCCGGAAGTCGGGGCCGGGTTCAACGACCTGGCCCGGTGGGTGGCCGAAGGCCGCGGGGTGATCGTGGAGGTGAACGCCGGCGTGCTGTGGAACGACGCCAACGCCTACGACCAGGGGCAAGTCAACCACGCCATCACCCTCACCGGGGCGGCCGTCGATCCGAACTCCGGCGAGCTACTCGGCTTCTATGTGAACGACAGCGGGCGGGCGCTGCCGGGCGACTCCGGCCTGTTCGTCTCGCTCGACCGCATGCAACAGATGTGGCAAGACCCCGGCGGGCTGGCCGTCGTCACCGACACGGTGAAGGCGTTCCCGTCGTCGTAAGGCGAACCGCCTGACTCTTCACCCCTCCCCGCTGGGGAGGGGGCGCCGACCTCGCGGAGCGAGGTGGCGGGGTGGGGAATGGCACAAGACCCCACCCCCCGGTTCGTGCTCCGCACTCACCGACCCCTCCCCAGCGGGGAGGGGTGGG
>JANNVG010001006.1:0-2775 GCA_031414395.1 Fimbriiglobus sp. | reverse complement strand
CCGGCTTGATGGAACCGGGAACGCCGTGTCCGGGTGGGGGGGATAAACTAACCCGGTGACTTCGTTCCCGGTTCCATCAAGCCCGCCGCGCGAAAGCTTTCCGATTCTGCCGGCCGTTCCACCACTCGTCACACCCGTTGTAACACTTTCAATCGCCCCGTCGCGGCGCAAGCGCCGACCCCACTGCTATTCCCCTTTCCCACGCCCACGGGAAACAGCGTATGGACGCGCTCCGCTTCGCCCCCACTCTCGAACCGCTCGACCCGCGAGTGGTGCCCGCCGCCCCCGTCTGGCCGAGTGACATCGGGCAGGCGGTCGGCGCGGACGACGGCGGCCCGCCGACGGTCCACCTGCTCCAGCGCGGGACCAACCGCGAGTCGGAATTCCTCGCCTACGACGCGGCCTTCCGCGGCGGCGTGCGGACGGCGCTGGGCGACGTGACCGGCGACGGCGTGCCCGACGTGGTGACGGCCGCCGGGGTGGGCGGTGGCCCGCACGTGAAGGTGTTCGACGGGAAGACCGGCGCGGTGGTGCGGAACTTCTTCGCCTACGACGTGCGGTTCGCCGGCGGGGTGGAGGTGGCAGTCGCGGACGTGAACCGCGACGGGGCGGCCGACATCATCACCGGGGCCGGGCCGGGTGGCGGACCACACGTGAAGGTGTTCGACGCCCGTACCGGCCGGGAACTGTTCAGCTTCTTCGCCTTCGCCCCCACGTTCGGCGGCGGGGTGTACGTGGCCGGCGGGGACGTGAACCGCGACGGGTACGCCGACATCATCACCGGCGCCGGGGTCGGTGCCAGCCCCCTGGTGCGGGTGCTCGACGGGCGGACGGGGGCCGAACTGAACTCGTTCAACGCCTTCGACCCGCGGTTCACCGGCGGGGCGCGGGTGGCCAGCGGCGACCTGAACGCCGACGGCATCGACGACCTGATCGTGGCCGCCGGGCCGGGCGGCGGGCCGCACGTGAAGGCGTTCGACGGCCGCACCGGGGCGGTCCTGTTCAACCGTTTCGTGGCCGACGCCGCCTTCCGCGGCGGGGTGCGGCTGGCCGTGGCCGACCACTACCCGCGAGAGCGTGACGGCATCGTCGCCCGCACCCGCACCGGCGACGTGGTGAGCAGCCGGACCTACGACGCCGGCAACCCGAACTCGATGGAGTGGCCGTCCACCACGTGGGTGGGCGACGGCCAACCGCCGGCCGAGATGCCACGGACGATCTCAGTCCCCGGCGTCCTCGTCGGCGACATCGCGCCGTTCCGCACGCTGGAAGGGCAGGTGACGGCGATCACGGACGACCGCAAGTCGATGACCGTCCGCCGGGGCGACGGCACGCCGATCACCGTTCACTTGGTGGACGAGAGCGTGCCCCCGCCCCCGCCCGGTGAAGTGTACTTCGACGGCGGGCCGCTGTCGCCGGCCGTGATCGGGTTGGGCGATCAGACCGTCGGCGTCGACCAGTTGCACGTCGGCCGGTGGGTGCGGGTGCGGGCGGGGCGGGCGGGTGATCCGTCGGCGACGGCGTTCACCGCCATGCTGGTTCAACTCCTGTAGCCGGCGTCTGTGACCCCGGGCCGGCCTCACAGAGGCCGGCGACAGCACGCAGCGCATACACTGCCGGTATGCCCGCCATCCTGCTGCACGCCGCCCCGCACCCGCTGCCCGCCCCGCCGACGGTGGCCGGACTGCTGGCGTCGCTCAACCGCGACCCGAAGAAGGTGGCCGTGGAGGTGAACGAAGAGGTGGTGCCGCGGGAGCAGCACGCGACGACGGAGTTGAAGGACGGCGACCGCGTGGAGATTGTGACGCTGGTGGGCGGGGGGTGAACGAGTGCGGAATGCGGAATGTGGAATGGGGAGTGCGGAATATCAGCAACAAACTCAGGGCACGATTCGCCTGTTCGCAGCCCACACTTCAATTCCGCATTCCCCACTCCGCATTCCGCAATTCTCACTTCTCCTTCTTCGTGAAGATGACCGCGTGCTGCCACGGCAGCTTGTCGTAGGTCTTGGTGTGCTCCATCAGCGGGAACTCGCCCATCTCTTTTATCACCTGCCGCTCGCTCATCTTGTGAACCAGTTTGATCGGCACCTTCGCGTCTTCCATGCGGAACTCGACGAACACCAGCCGGCCGCCCGGCTTGAGCGCCGCCACCAGCTTCTCGGTCATCTCGTAGGGGTGCTCGAACTCGTGGTACACGTCCACCAGGTAGATCAGATCGACCTTCCCCTCCGGCAGCTTCGGGTCCTTGTCGGTGCCCAGCACCGTCTCGACGTTCGTCACCTTCTCCTTCTTCGCCCGCGTGGTCATCAGGTCGAGCATTTCTTGTTGAATGTCCACGGCCAGCACCTTGCCCTTGTCGCCCACCAGCGGGGCGAGGCGGAAGGCGTGATACCCGCTGCCCGCGCCCACGTCGGCCACCACCATCCCGTCCTTGACGGCCAGGGCCTCGATCAGCTTGGCCGGCTCCTCTTCTTTTTCACGCTCCGACCGCTCCAGCCAGCTCGCCCCGGTGTACCCCATCACCTGCGCGATCTGCCGCCCGTGGTAGAACTTGTTGATGCCGTCGCGGTCGTACTTCAGGCGGGTCTCGTAGCGGTCCTTGGCGTCCTTCTTCGGCTCGTCGGCCACGAGCGGCAGGGCGAAGGCGAGGAGTGCGAACAGCGTCAGCAGTCGGGGCATGGGGAACTCCAGGATTGCGGAATGCGGAGGTGGGGTGGGGGGAAGAAATTGTTTGTTGGCCGGGGGGGGTGGGAAAGCAGGCCGGTGGAGGGGG
>JANNVG010001005.1:0-4032 GCA_031414395.1 Fimbriiglobus sp. | reverse complement strand
CGCCGATGCGGATGTCGCCGAACCGGTTGTCGCCCTGGCGGTCGCCGACCACCCCGAACGCCTCCCCGCCGTCGGGCACTACGGCCACGTTGGCGTTCGTCTGGGCGGCCCACGTCTGGAACGCCCGCAGCACTTCCAGTTGCCACGCGTCACCCTTGCCGGTCGATTTCATCGCCTCGAACAGTTTCGACTTGTCCCCGCCGAGGGGGGTGTTGTCCGGGGCGAAGCTGAGGGTGAGGGCGTTGGCGTCCGCCCACGGAGTGCCGACAACCGTTGTGGCGGCGGACGGGTTCTCCCGTCGCTCGAGCGACTCTATCCGAAGATTTTGCGACAACGAAGGCATGACACACCCCGTGCGTGGGCAGAGAGAAAGACCAGAGTGGCGGGACGGGGGGCGTCACGGCAAACGATGCATACTGAGGAACCCGATCAGCCCCGGACACCCGCCACCACATTCCCGATTTATTTCCGCCGCCGTCCGGAAGTCGGTCAGCGGTCGGCGGTGGGCGCCCCGTGGAGGGCTTTCGCCGCCTTCACCACCCGCTCGAACTCGGCGTCCCCGCGGAGGGGCGTCAGGTCGGTGTCGGTGTCCACGTACTCCAACCCGTACCCGGCCTTGAGCGCCTGCCACACCAGCCTCACCGCTTCGGCGCGGTCTTCGCGGCGGTCGGGGGAGGTGAGGGCGAGTATGCACCCCACCTGATACAGCGTGGGCGGTTTGCCGTCGCGGAGGAGCGCATCGCGGGCGTCTTGTCGGGCGGCCGGCCACTTGCCGCGGCGGGCGAGCAGCACCCCGCGGCCGGCGCGGAAAGTGGCCGAGTCGGGGTACGCCGTCACCACCTGATCGAGCACCCGCTCGGCGTCGTCCGCCCGGTTCAGCCGCTCGGACAGCAGGTGCGCCTTCAGTTGCAGGCCGGGGGCGGACAGCGGGTTCAGCCGGAGCGCCTGCTCCACGTCGGCCAGCGCCGCGGTCGGGTCGGCGGCCATCCGCACCTCGGCGCGGGAAACCCAACTCAGCTCGTCCGCCGGCGTGCGGGCCAACCCTTCGGCGCGGTCGGCCGTCGCCGCCACGCCGTCCCCCAGTGCGTCGCGGACGGACGCCCGCAGGAAGAACAGCCGCGGGGTGGCGTCGCCGCAACTGAGGGCGGCAGTCAGGTCGGCGGCGGCGGACGTGAAGTCGCCGAGCAGGCCGGCCACCGTCGCCCGCTGGAGGTACGCCTCGGCCCAGTCGGCACGGAGGGAAATGGCCCGGTCGTAGTCGTCGCGGGCCTGGTCGTAGAACCGCAACTTGGCGTAGGCCAGCCCGCGGTTCAGCCACGCCGGGGCGAACTCCTTTCGCAGGGCGGTACACGAGCCGAAGCAGAGGGCGGCCAGTTCGGGCTGCTCCAACTCGAGGTGCACCTGCCCGCGGACGAACCACGCGGAGAAGTTTTCCGGGTCGATCTGGGTGGCCGCCCGCAGGCCCGGCAGGGCGTCGGCGTACCGCCCGGCCCGGTACAGCCCGTAGGCCGACAGGTAGTGGTCGCGGGCGCTGTCCGGCGGGCGAGTGTCGGCGGCGGGTTCGGCCGGCGGGCGGCCGAGCAGTTGGTCGAGGGTCGCCCGCTGGCGGTCCACGGCCCGCGGGATGCGGTCGCCGAACCGCCCGGCCGTCCGGTTCCACTTCTCGGCGTCGTCCAACCGCTCGCCCCGGTCGGCCGCGTCCGGCACCAGCGCCCGTTCCAGGTTCAAGTTGGCCAGCAGGTAGCACGCCTCGCCGATGTCGTCCCGCAGGCGGTCGCGGTCGGCGGCCGTCAGGCGGGCCACGTCGGCGCGGGCGAACACCGCGGCCGGCTCGGTGGCGTCCGTCACCGCGTAGCGGTCGAGCACCGCCCGCAGGCGGTCGGCCCCCTCGTCGGCCTTCGCCAGGGTGTTGTTGCGGTCGTCGGCGAACGCCTGGGCGTCTCGGAACGCAGACGTGTGGGCGGCGAACTGCTCGCGGGCTTCCAGACTCCGAGTGTGTTCAAACCCGGCCCACCAGCCGCCGACGGCGACCGCCAGCACCGCCGCCGCCACCGCCGCCACCGTGCCCGACGAGGTGAGCCGCGGGTGCCGCTTCACCCACTTGCGGACCCCCTCGCGGGCGGACGGGTTGCGGGCGAAGGCGAGCGGGCGGTCGGCCAACTCGCGGGTCAGGTCGTCCCGCAAGTCGAGGGCCGACCGGTAGCGGTCGTCGGGGTTCGGGGCCAGGCACATGCGGACGATGGCGTCCACCGCCCACGACACGACCGGGCTGGCGGCCCGCACGGACGGCGGCGGGGCCTCGCGTTCCGTCGCCATCGCACGGAGGGCTTCGTCGTCCATCTCCCCGACGGACGAGTACGGCGACCGGCCGGTGAGCAACTCGAACAGGATGACCCCGAGGGCGTACAGATCGACGCGGTGGTCGAGCACGAGCGGATCGCCGGCGAACGCCCGCAGTTGCTCGGGCGGCATGTACGGGAGGGTGCCGCCGATCATGGCCTCGGCCGTCCCGCGGGCCTTCACGTCCTCGGCCAGGTTGAAGTCGAGGAGCATCGGCCGGCCGTCGTCGGTGAGCAGCACGTTGGCCGGCTTCAGGTCGCGGTGGATGATGCCCCGCGCGTGCGCGTGCGCCAGCCCCTCGGCCAACTGCGAGCCGAACCAGACGACCGCCCGCACGTAGTCCCAGCCTTCGAGTTTCGCCCACTCGGAGTCCACGGCCGGGCCGGTGGGGGCGGGCATCGGGGCGGCCGCGTCGCTTGCCCACGACGGCTGCGCGACGATCGACCGCAGTTCCCGCCCGGTCCGCGGCACGGTGTGCGTCATCTTGATCGAGCGGAGCAGGTCGGCCAGCGTCACCCGCCCGAAGTACGGCATGCACACCGCTTGCAGGGCATCCGCCCGGTGGTACGAGTAGACCGGCACGATGTTGGTGTGTTGCAGTTGGGCCAGGCTCCGCGACTCGGCCCCCACGTCCGCCGCCACCTTCAGCGCGACCGGCCGCCCGCTCAGGTCGGACTGGCGGGCCAGGTACACCCGCCCGAACGCCCCGCGGCCCAGCTCCTCCACCAGCCGGAAGCCGAGGAACTCGGTGCCCGCTTTTGGGAACAGCCGCTGCACCCGCGCCACCTGGGCCGCCACCTGCGGGTGCCGTGCCGACGCCCGCCGCACCGACTCCCGGACCCCTTCAGGCAGTTCGTCGAGCGGGTCGGCGAACGGGAGCGAGTCGGCCGCGGCCGGGCGGCAGATGACGGCGGTGGCGGCACCGGGCGGGGGCGTGCGGTCGCGGAACAGGACGGCCAGCGAGCCGGGCGGGAACAGTTGCCAGCCGCGGGTGTCCACCCCGTAGGCGCGGGCGTACTCGGCCGGCCGCACGTCGTGCCCGGCGTCCCGTCGCAGGCGGTACTCCTCGAACGCCAGCCCCTGCACGGCCGGCCCGGTGAACGCCTCGGGGAACTGGCGGCGATAGTCGTCCAGTCGCACCGGCCGGCCGGCCCGCCAGTGGTACTCCAGGTCGACGCGGATCAACTCGACGAGCGCGACCCCCCGGGCCGGGTCGCCGGGCGGCGGGGCGAAGTCGTCCGGGCGGGCCGGGCGGCCGGACGCGAGAGCCGACTCGAACGCCTCGACGGCGTGCGCGGCCGTCCGCCGCAGTTCGGAGTCCGTCACCGTCGGCATGGCGGGTCACTCGCTCTCGGACAGGCGGGATCGGAGGTCGCTCAGCACCCGCTCGACCGTGCGGCGGGAGCGGCCGATGCGGGCGGCGATGTCCTTCACCTCGTGCCCCTCCAGCCGCAGCCGCACGATCAGGCGGTTGGACTCGGGCAGGTGCGACATGATGTCGTCCACCACCACCCACAGGAAGTCGGCGGCCGTGTCGTCGGCCGGCGGCTCCAGCACCTCGGCCGACTGGGTGCGACTCATGTCCCGCTTGGCCGCCTTGTGGTGCCCCACCAGGGTGCGGATCTTGTTCAGCGCGAGCACCAGCAGCAGGCCCCACAGTTGGCCGTCGGCCGGCACCTGGTACGTCGACTG
>JANNVG010001004.1:0-3865 GCA_031414395.1 Fimbriiglobus sp. | reverse complement strand
CTCAAGCGGGCCGGGGCGACGAGCATCGTCGAGTTCCCGCTGACGAAGATCATCGATTGAAGCCACTACAACGTGGCCGGGGTGAGCGCGAGCGGATCGCCCGGCCGCTCGTCGCTGACCCACGCTTCGCACCGCTCGGCGTGAGTCTGTTTCGGCGAGACTACCAGATAGCGGTTCTCCAGTGGCCCGAACTGGAGGCCGACGACGGTGTGGGGCAATCGGTCGGCCGGGTTGATGGCGGGATCGAGTTGCTCGAACTGGGCGACCACCTCGATCGCGGGCATCTTCGGCTCTTGCTGCCGGCCGGACAGCCGAACGGAAATGCGGCCGAGTTTGAAGCGGAACGCTTTTCCGCCGATGACGCCGGATCGCACAGAAGCCCCGTCGCGGAATTTGAGCCAAGTGATCTGGGTGGGAAAGCGCAACCACGCTCGGAGCGGGAAAATCATCGCCGGCGCGCCGGTGTCCACGATGGCGTGAATGGCCTTCGGGTCACGGCCGGCGTACACCGAGCAATACACCCGGCGGTTCGTTAACTCGCCGGCGGTTCCGTCGGGGTTCTGAAACGCGATCGACACCGCCTTCGGGTCGAAGTCGGCCCAGAGGGGGATTCGGGGCATGAGCGAGTTCCGGCGGGGAGGGTCAACCGATGTAGAAGATGACGAACCGATCCGGGTTGATGTCCGGGTACTGGTGGGCGAGGGCCAGTTCCAGGCGGGTCTCGTCGGTGTCGGTGCCCACGACTTCCTTGTTCAAAATGCCGACGAATCGCCCCAAATAGTCGCCGAGCGCGCGGGCGTTCCCCTGCTCGTGCAGCCAGTTCCAATCGGCCAACACTTCCTCCTCGGTCGGGTACGGCATTCGCTCGGTCCGCAGCTTCTCCAACTCGGCGAACCACGCCTCCAACTGTTCCATCGTGGTCCCCGGCTCATTGGGCGGTGGCGCGTGCGTGCCGTTGCGGTGCGGGTCGGCGGCGGTGTCGGTGTCGGTGGTTGGAACGTCGGTGCTCATGGCAACTCCTCGAAGAATCATCTCCAGTATTCGCTGATCATCACTACGAAGGGAAGGGGAAACCTCGTCATCGCCGCGAGCTTGCGAGCGTGCCGGTCGGTCGCGCTCGCAAGCTCGCGGCGAACGGGAGCGGTTCACCCCCACGTCACCAGGCCCGGTTCGAACAGGTTCGGCAGGTTGGCGTGCTTCGGCAGCACCCGCACGTTGAACCCGAAGTGCCCGCTGTTGTCGCACGGCACCTGCCCGCTGAACAGCACGCTCCCGCCGCTCGCCCCGTCCGGAGTCAGGGCGACCACCTGCGGGTCGGTCACGTCCCCGTCGCCGTCCAGTCGGCCGTAGCACACCTGCACTTCCACGTCGGACGCCGACACGTTGCCCAACTGCACCCGCACGCTCACCGGCAGCGCCTTGCCCACCCGCCACATCTCACCGGTCGGCGCTTCCACGCTGTCCACCTTCACCCCGCCCCACCCGGCCTGCACCTTCTTCCGCCACCCGGCCAGCTCGCCCGCCGGCTTCAGCCCGTCGGCCGTCAGCTTCGCCTCGCGGGTGTGCGCCGGCAGGTAGCAGCGGGTCAGGTACTCCTCCACCATGCGGTTGGTGTTGAACGCCGGCACCAGGGTGCTGATGGCCTTCTTCATCCGCTTGATCCACTGCCGCGGCAGGCGGTCGGTGCCGCGGTCGTAGAAGACGGGCACCAGTTCCCGCTCGATGAGTTCGTAAATCAGCCGGCTCTCCACGTCGTCCTGGTACTTCAGGTCGGAATACTCCTCGCCCGAGCCGATGGCGAACCCGTTCTCGCCGTCGTACCCCTCCACCCACCAGCCGTCCAGGATGCTCAGGTTCAGCCCGCCGTTCACCGCCACCTTCATGCCGCTCGTGCCGCTCGCCTCCAGCGGGCGGCGGGGGTTGTTCAGCCACACGTCCACGCCGTGCGTCATGTGGCGGGCGACGTTCATGTCGTAGTCTTCGATGAACACCACCCGGTTGCGGAACTCGGGCAGGCGGGCGTTGTGGACCACGCGGGCGATCAGCTCCTTGCCGCCGTTGTCCTTCGGGTGCGCTTTGCCCGCGAAGATGAACTGCACCGGCTTGTCGGTGCTGTTGAGCAGGGCGGCCAGGCGGGGCGAGTCGCGGAACACCAGGTCGCCGCGCTTGTAGGTGGCGAACCGGCGGGCGAACCCGATGGTCAGTGCCTCGGGGTCGAGCACCTCGGCGGCGGCGGCCACCTCGTAGGCCGGGGCGTTCCGCCGCTTCAGTTGGGCGGCCAGCCGCTCACGGGCGAAGGTGATGAGCCGCCCGCGGCACTGCTCGTGCGTCCGCCACACTTCGGCATCCGGGATGTGGTCCACCTGCTTCCACACGGCGAAGTCGGTCGGCTTGCTGTCCCACTTCACGCCCACATACCGCTCGAACAACTGGCCGAACTCCGGGGCCAGCCACGTCTGCGTGTGAACGCCGTTGGTCACGCTGGTGATCGGCACCTCGGCCTTCGGCAGCGTCGGCCAGATGGGGTTCCACATGGCCCGGCTCACCTGCCCGTGCAGCGCGCTCACCCCGTTGCTGCTGTTCGACATGCGGATGGCCAGCACGGTCATGCCGAACCGCTCGCCCTCGTCGTCCGCCCGCTGCCGGCCGAGCGCCAGGAAGCTCCTCCGGTCCAACCCAAGTTGCGGGAAGAAGCCGCCGAAGTACTGGTCCATCAGGCCGGGATCGAACACGTCGTTCCCGGCCGGCACCGGCGTGTGCGTGGTGAACACCGTGCCCGCTTTGATGGCTTCCGACGCGGTGGCGAAGTCGAGCTTCTTCTCGGCCATCAGCGTGCGGACCCGCTCGAGCGCGCAGAACGCCGCATGCCCCTCGTTCAGGTGGCACACGGTCGGCTCGTGCCCGACCGCCCGCAACGCCCGCACCCCGCCGATGCCCAGGACGATCTCCTGCTGGATGCGGGTGGTGATGTCGCCGCCGTACAGTTGGGCGGTGATGGCCCGGTCTTCGGCACGGTTCTGCGGGATGTTCGCATCGAGCAGGTACAGCGGCACGCGGCCGACCATGATCCGCCAGATGCGGAGCTGCACCACGCGGCCGGGCAGGTCCACGCTCACCAGCAGCGGCTGCCCGTCCTTGTCTTCTTCGGCGATGAGCGGCAGGCTGAAGAAGTCGTTCTCGGGGTACTTCTCCTGCTGCCAGCCGTCGGCGTTCAGGTACTGGCGGAAGTACCCCTCGCGGTACATCATGCTGACGCCGACGAGCGGGATGCCCAGGTCCGAAGCGCTCTTCAGGTGGTCGCCGGCCAGCACGCCCAGGCCGCCGGAGTACACCGGCACGCTCTCGTGGATGCCGAACTCCATGCTGAAGTAGGCCACCTTCAGGTCGGCCCCTTCCGGGTGCGCCTCGGCGAACCACGGCTTCGCCTTCTTGTACTCGGTGAACGCCCCATGAACGCGGTCCAGGTGGGCGAGGAAGTCGTCGTCGTGGGCCAGCTCCTCCAGCCGCTTCTGGCTGACGGCGTACCCCAACCGCACCGGGCTGTGGTCGAGTTTGGCGAACAGGTCGGGGTCGATGCGGTGGAACAGGGCGACGGCGTCGGCGTGCCACACCCACCACAGGTTGTAGGCCAGGTCGAGCAGCCCGCTCAGCCGGTCCGGGATGCTCGGCAGGACGGTAAACGTGCGGACGGGTCGTGCGGGCATGTCGGCTCCGGTCGAGTGAGTCGGAAACAGGGCACGGAGAGTGGGTATTAAACTAGGTAATGGCGACGGCACGGGGAGTGGACCTCACCCCCCGGCCTCCATGTCATGGAGAGGGGGTGATAAGAAGACCTCACCCCCCGGCCCCCTCTCCATGTCATGGA
>JANNVG010001003.1:0-2708 GCA_031414395.1 Fimbriiglobus sp. | reverse complement strand
CCCGTGACCGACCCAACAACTCACGCCGGCGGCGGGTCGTCGTCGATGATCGGCGCGTCGGCCGCCTTGAACCCCTTGGCCACCAGGAAGCGGTCCACGACGCCCTCTTGCAGCGTCAGGATCTGGCCCAAGCTCTTGAAGTGCAGGCGGGCCGCCTTCCGCTCCACCTCTTCCAGTTGGCGGAACAGCTTCATGATCCACTTCATGCTCACCCCGCTCTCGCCCGCCTCGCGGATCAGGTCTTGGTCGAGCAGGAACTCGGCCAGCCGCTCCCCCTCCTCGAAGTTCTTCATGGCCGGCATGTTGATCTCGCGGGCCTCGCGGAGCACCTTCTTGAGTGCCTTGCGGGCCTCCCGCAGGGTGTACAGGGTCTCCGTCACGTGCGCGTTCTTCACGTGCGGGGGGGCGTTCATCTTCTCCAGGTGGAAGTAGATGTTCACGTGCAGGTCGGCCTGCTCGTAGTGGTACCGCACCGTCTTGAAGATGCCCTGAATGGCCATGTGGAAGCGGTAGCGGTTGATCAGCTCGTAGTAGTCGTCGTGGTTCACCCGGTAGCTCATCTGCACGTACACCAGGTACACCCGCCGGTCGAGCGTGCGGAACCAGTCGTTCAGGCCCTCGCGGTCCTTCTCCAGGTCCTTGATCTTCCGCTTCAGCTTCTTGCTCAGTGTGCCGTCGCTCTCCTTCCGCAGGCGGCGGAGTTCGTCGTTCACGTCCTTCAGTTCGTCCACCTTCACTTCCAGCCCGGAGTAAAGCTTCTCGAACACACTGGCCAGCCGCGAGTCCTCCCACGGCTCCCGGCTGATGAGGTCGTCCAGTTCGTCCAGGTCGCCGGGGTTGAGCAGCCGCCCGCTGTCGTACGCGCCCTGGTAGCGGTCGTCGTAGGTGGTCTCGTGGTGCTCGTCGTCGATGAACTTCTGCACCACCTTCGGGTCGTCGAGGGCCGTGCCTTTTTTAATCAGCCCGCCGGCCCGGTACATCTTGTACGTCAGCCGCTCCCGCAACTCGACGGGGCTGTCGAACAGGATCCACGCGCTGCGGGCGTCCTCGTCCGCCGCCACGAACGGACTCTTCACGTGCTCCTCCCGCTCGAAGTCCGGCGGGTGGTAGTCGTCCTCCGGGTGGTCTTCGGCGTCCTCTTCGGTGAACACCTGCACCCGCTTGCCGTGGTGCGGCGTGTCCAGTTTGGGCGGCAGGCCGTACTCGGGGTCTTTCTTCTGCCGCCGCAGGATGTCGCCGGCCGCGTGCTGGTGGTAGAACAGGTCGCTCGAGTACAGCTTGTGGTCGGCCGCCTTGAACAGGTCGCGGTTGGCCATGCTGTACGTCTCCGCGGCGAACGCCACGCGGTACAGGCCGTGGACGATGGCGTTGCTGCCGGCGAGGGCGGCGGCCACCCGGTCGGCGTGGAACTCGGCCTCGCGGGCCAGCTTGTGCCGCAGGTCGCCGTAGAACTTGGCCGTCACCCACAGGGGGAACCGCACCCCCCACATGAGGCCGAACAGGACGATGCCGAAGACGTTGCCGTTCTTCTTCAGCCGCTCGGCGAAGCGGTCCACCGCCCCGTGCCCGCGGATCATGTTGTCCAGGATGATGGCCGCGCGGTTGGCGTACACCCGCGCCCCGCCGAGCTGCGCGAAGTGCCCGAACTCGTGCGCCAGCACCGCCTTGAACTGGCTCAAATTCAGCATGTTGATCAGCCCGATGCCGACGGCCAGTTCCTTCTTCGGGCGGACGAACAGGTCCGTCAGCCCGAGCGACATGAACGCCATCGCGTTCGGCTCCGGGAACACGTGCACCTTGTGCGGCTCGCTCACCCCGATCTCGTCGCACAGCTTGCGGATGAACGCGAACAACTGCGGGTGGTCGTCCTCCGTCACCTCGATCATCAGGTCTTTCTTTTCCACCTCGGATTTGGCGAAGAAGCCGCTCACGAGGTAAACGAAGACGCCCAGGGTGAGCACCGCCAGCGGCCACGGCAGGCAGCACAGCCACCCCTTCAGCCCGGCCGCCACCAGCCACACGGTGCCCACGGCCGACGCGAACAGCATGCCCAGGTACACCATGAACACCACGTACACCCACACCAGCAGCCACGTCTGCTTGGCCCGGTACTCGGGCGAGTAGTCGGTGTACCCGTCCGGCACGTCGTCCGGGGTGGGCGGGTAGGGCACATCAAGAGACCGGGCCATCGGCAACCTCGGCGGAAAAACGGGAATGAGTTGCGGCCGGCGGCGGCGGATGCGATCAAGATAATTAAACCCCGCCCCCGACAGCAAGGGGGGAACACGACATGGCGAGCCGAGCGGCGTAAGCTGCCGGGTGTTTTCAAGAACCCGGCTCCTGACGGAGCACGGCTCGCCACCAAGAGAGAACCATGCCCGACTGGTCCGCCGCCCGCCGGCTCGTCCCCCTCGACCCGACCGTGACCATGCTGAACACCGGTTCGTTCGGCCCCACGCCGACGCCGGTGTTCGACCGCGTGACCGAGTTGCGGCGCCGCCTCGCCGCCGGTCCGACCGACTTCTTCAACCGTCAAGTACCACCGCTGTTGTGGGAGAGCCGCGTCCGCACGGCCGAGTTCCTCGGCACGGTGCCCGAGCGGTTCGTGTTCGCCACCAACGTGTCGGTGGCCGTCAACGTGGTGGCGAGCAGCCTTCCGGAAGTGCTCTGCTCGCTCCGCGAGCGGTCGGTTCCGAATCCGCTCGCGG
>JANNVG010001002.1:0-2151 GCA_031414395.1 Fimbriiglobus sp. | reverse complement strand
ACGAGGACTGGACCAACGTGAAGATGGGCCTCGTCTCGGGTCGGCCGATCAGCTTCAAGATGGACCTGTACAACCCCCTGTACGTCACCCGCCCGACGGTCGAGCCGGAGCTGTTCGCCAGCCTCCGCCCGCCGGCCTACGACGGCGGGTTCGCCATGCAGAACGGGCAACGGCTTAAGGTGGAACGCGACCGGCTCGAATCGCAGCAGAAGGATCTGAAGCAAGTCATCGAGCAGGAGAAGCGGGCTGAAGCCGGCAAGAAGCAAGACAAGGCCATCGAGGTGTTGGACCTGGCGATGAAGATGGAAGACTCGCGCTATCTGCGCAAATCGGTCACCGCGCTGGAGCGGGATGAGATTACCAACATCGTTCAGCAGCAGATGAACGCGAGCGGGGTGCAGTCGTCCGCCACTGCCGCGAAGCTGGGGGACAGCTTCCAGTACGGCATCAAGCACCCGGTGAACCTGGCCCGGCAGAAGTCGGCGCTGCTGCCCATCATCTCGGACGACATCGAAGGCGCCCGCGTGAGCATCTACAACCCGGCCGTGCAAGCCAAGCACCCGCTTCTGGGGTTCCGGTTCAAGAACAGTACGAAGGCCACGCTCCCGCAAGGCCCCATCACCGTGTTCGACGCGAACGTGTACGCCGGTGACTCGCGCATCCAAGACACGTCGGCCGGTGACGAGCGGCTGCTCGCGTATGCCATCGACCTGGGCACCGAGGTCATCCCGCAGAACGGCCCCGGTAGCAGCCCGATCACGAGCGTGAAAGCGACGAAGGGCATCATCCGCACCACCCGTCGGCAGCGGGAGGAGAAGGTGTACAAGATCAGCAACAAGAGCGACACCGACCGCGTGCTCGTCATCGAGCACCCGAACCGCACGAACCAGCAGTTCAAGCTGGTCGAGACGGCGAAGCCGGTGGAGGAGACGGCCGGCTTGTTCCGCTTCGACGTGAAAGTGGCGGCCAAGCAGTCGGCCGAGTTCAAGGTGATCGAGGAGCGGGACTTCGGCGAAGAGGTGTCGCTGACGAACACGGCCGACGACACGGTGCGGTTCTTCATCAGTCTGAAGGAAGCCAGCCCGAAGCTGAAGGAGATGCTGGGCGAGGCGCTGAAGAAGAAGGGCGTGTGGGACACCGTGCGGCGGGAACTGGCGCAGGTTCAGGCCGACCTCGCCCGCATCAACGCCGATCAGGACCGCATCCGCAAGAACCTGCGGGAGACGCCGGAGAAGGCCGAAGTGTACACCAAGTACCTGTCCAAGCTCTCGGACCAGGAGAAGGAACTCGACGCGCTGACCGACAAGCAGAAGAAGCTGATGGGCGACGAGTTCGCCGCCCGCAAGGGCTATGAGGACTACCTGGGTACGCTGAGCGATTGAGACGGTAAGTTGCCGTCGCCGCGAGCGTGCGAGCGCGAACCGCTCGCACGCTCGCGGTCCATCACAGATTGCAGACCTCGGCCCCACGGCCGTAGGCCCCAGCCTCAGAACCGCTTCTCCAGCACCAGCCCCGCCTCGAAGTACCCCTTCACCCCGGTCTTGCCGGTGTCTCGGTCCCACTGGAACTTCGCCCCGCCGTCCGCCTCCAGGCTCAGCCCCACCCCGGACCCGGCGAGGTTCTCGATCAGTTTCAGCCGCACCGCCGCCCCGCCCCCGGCGTTCAGGTCTTTGAAGTGGTCCTGCGACACCCCGAAGCCGGTGAAGAAGTACGGCTTCAGTTCGAGCCGCCGAGTCGGTTTGAACTCGAACGGCAGTTTCAACTTGGCGTCCAGCTCGAACTTGCCGACCCCCGGCGGGCTGCCCTCCAGTTCCAGTTTGAGCGGCTTCGGCAGGAACACCGGCCACGGCAGGGAGAGGTTGAGGGAGAGCTTCAGCCGGGATCCCCCGTAGGGCTTACGCACTATGAGCCTCTGGCATTCCGTTCAGTACCTGGAGCAGGAAGTCGTCGTCCCAGGCGGCCATCAGGCGGCGGGTCTGAATACTCCCCTTGGTCGTCGCCCGCTTGAGCTGGGAGACGGCCACCCGCCGCATCACCGCCAGGTTCGCCCCGGCGTTCAAGTCGCGGGTGCGGCTGGCGTCCTCGCGGAAGGCCACGTCCAACACCCAGTGCAACCCGTTCTCGATCCCCCAGTGCCCCCGCACCCACTCG
>JANNVG010001001.1:0-5774 GCA_031414395.1 Fimbriiglobus sp. | reverse complement strand
TCCCTCGCGGTCGCGGCTCGGCCGGAATAACCCATGCTCGACCAGTTCCTCGACTAGAACGACCGCGAACTGGACATGATCCAGCTCTCCGTGCTGGTGTTCCTGCCGGCGGCGACCGCCGCCCTGTTGCTGCTCGTGCCGGCCGGGTGGAAGGCGGTCATGCGGTGGGTGACGGTCTTCGGCTGCGCGCTCACCCTCACCGTCGGGTTGTGTACCCTGGTGGATTACACGAACCTGCTCGGCCGGTACTCCGACCGCACCGTGCGGAGCAACTACACGCCCGACAGCCGCCTGGACGTGCGGGCCGACAAGCAGATCGCCGTGGACGCCACCGGCCGCGGGGTGTACCAGTCCGACGACTTGGTCGTCCGCCGCTCGTGGGTGCCGCAGTTCGGCATCCACTTCGCCCTCGGCGTAGACGGCTTCGGCCTGTCGATGGTGCTGCTCACGTGCGTGGTCTGCCTGCTCGCGGTCGTCGCCAGTTGGACCATCGAGACCAACCTCCGCGGCTACCTCATCCTGCTACTCCTCCTGCAAACGGGCGTGGTCGGCGCGTTCCTCGCCACCGACTTCTTCTGCTTCTACGTCTTCTACGAGCTGATGCTGCTGCCCATGTACTTCCTGATTGGCCTGTGGGGGAGCGGGCAGCGGAAGGCGGCGGCGTTCAAGTTCGTCATCTACACGCTCGTCGGTAGCGTCGGGCTGCTGACGGCCATCATCGCCCTGTACGCGGTGGACGCCCGCGACTTCGTGCCGAAGGAAGCCGCCAACCCGCGGACGGGCGAGGTTCACACGTTCGACGTGAGCACGCTCGGCAAGGTCGGGCGGGCGGTGTCGCTGGTGCTCAGCGGACAAGAGGACCGGATCGGTGTGGTGAGCCGCGAGCCAACGGCAAGCGCGTCGGATGTCCCGCTGTTCGCTCCGGGGGTGGACCGCGACGAGGCCATCGCCCGGCTGAAGGCGCAGCCCGTCTGCACGCCCGGCTTCCAGTACATCGTGTTCGGCCTGCTGTTCCTCGGCTTCGCGGTGAAGCTGCCCATCGTGCCGTTTCACAGTTGGCTGCCCGACGCGCACGTCGAGGCACCCACTCCGGTGTCGATGATCCTGGCCGGGGTGCTGCTCAAGCTCGGCGGGTATGGCATCCTGCGGTTCGCCTTCCCGCTCTGCCCGTGGGCGGCGCACCAACTGGCGTGGTGGGTGGGGCTGATCGGCGTGGTGGGCATCGTGTACGGCGGGCTGGCGGCGATGGGCCAGCGCGACTTCAAGCGACTGCTCGCCTACAGCAGCGTCAGCCACATGGGGTTCGTGCTGCTCGGCACGGCCGCGTGGAGCGGCGGCAACTCGCACGAGTGGTGGGAGTGGGGCGTGAACGGCGCCCTGTACCAGATGATCGCCCACGGGGTCACGAGTGCGGGCATGTTCTTCGCCGTCGGCGTGATCTACGACCGCGCCCACCACCGCGACCTGACCCGCCTGGGCGGGCTGAAGGAGCCGATGCCGGTGTTCAGCGGGCTGAGCGTGGTGCTGTTCTTCGCCAGCATGGGCCTGCCGGCGCTGTGCGGGTTCGTCGGCGAGTTCCAGGTGCTGATGGGGGCGTGGACGTTCTGCTGGGGGCTGACCACCGCCGCCATCCTGTCCACCATCCTGACGGCCGCGTACCTGCTGTGGGCGTGGCAGCGGGCGTACCTGGGCGTGAACCCGGACACGGCCAAATTCCCGGACGTGTCCGCCCGCGAGTTCGTGGTGCTCGGCGTGTTCGTGCTGCTCAGCATCGCCCTCGGGGTGGTGCCGTGGGTGGTCACCAGTTGGACCGAACCGAGCGTGTACGGCTGGGTGGAAAGCCTGGCCGTGCTGTGAGTGACGGGATGGCGAACCGTCATTGCCGCGAGCCTGCGAGCGTCCCACTCAGGCACGCCCGCAGGCTCGCGGCGAAGACAACTCTCTCACGCTAGCGGCAGGCTCTTGAACCGCTTCACGCACTCCGTGATCGCCACTTCCGTGGGCAGGCGTTCGATGCTGCTGGCGCCGAAGAAGCCGACCACGCCTTTCGTGTGCTTGAGCACATACGCCACGTCGTCCGGTTCGGCGATCGGCCCGCCGTGGCACAGCACCAGCACATCCGGGTTCACCCGCCGGGCGGCGTCGGCCATCGCCTGCACCCGCTTCACGCTCTCTTCCAGCGTCAGCGCCGTCTTCGCGCCGATGGTGCCCTTGGTGGTCAGCCCCATGTGCGGGATGAGCACGTCCGCGCCGGCCGCCGTCATCCGCTCGGCGTCGTCCGGGGTGAACACGTACGGGCACGTCAGCAGCCCCATGTCCGAGGCGGTGGCGATCATCTCGACTTCCTTGTCGTACCCCATGCCGGTCTCTTCCAGGTTCTGCCGGAACACGCCGTCGATCAGCCCGACGGTGGGGAAGTTCTGCACCCCGCTGAACCCGGCGTCCCGCACGTCGGCCAGGAACCGCTTCATCACGCGGAACGGGTCGGTGCCGCACACGCCGGCCAGCACGGGCGTGTGCTCGACCACCGGCAGCACCTCGCGGGCCATGTCCATCACAATGGCGTTGGCGTCGCCGTAGGGCATCATGCCGGCGAGACTGCCCCGCCCGGCCATGCGGTAGCGGCCGGAGTTGTAGATGATGATGAGGTCGAGGCCGCCGGCCTCGCCGCACTTGGCCGAAAGCCCGGTGCCGGCCCCGCCGCCGACAATCGGCTTGCCCGATTCGACCTGCGCGCGGAGGCGGGAGAGGATTTGTTCGCGGGGGATCATGCCCGCTGTTCTACGGCGTCGGGCGTGGGGGCGGAAGGGAAGACGGGCGGCGGGGTGTCGGCCAGGTCGGGCGGCAGGGTGCGGTCGGTCCGCATCGGGATCGCCCGCGATTGCTCGGCCTGCTCCGCCTGTTCGAGCAGTTGCAGCAGCAGCTTCTCGGCGTCGGCGTCGGGGTTCGGTGCGGCGGCGGTCGCCTTCTCGCCCTTCTTGGCCGGTGCCCACAGGTGGCGGAAGAACTCGACGAGCAAGGTGAACCCCCCGCCCCACATGGCCATGGTGAACGGCACCCGCCAGGTGAGCGTGTCCCGCAGCCCGCCGCCGTCGTCGCGTTCGGTGGCGATGTACGCGCCGGCGGCGACGGCGTACAGGTAGCCGGCCGCCCCGCACAACAGGGTGACGGGCAACACCGCCTTCAGCAATCGCGGCCAGAACCGGCGCATGGCGTTCCGCGGGGGCAACACGTGGGCGCCCGAACCTTAGCACACGATTCGCCGGGTGAGGGGCGGACGGAATGTTCCGCACGCGGAGGAGGGACGGGGGGCGAGGTCTCGGATACCCTTTCCCTCACCCGCTCCCACCACTCCCCGACACGCCATGCCGCTCTTCGCGCTCACGCTGTACGACTGGGAAGGCGACCGGCTCATCCTGCACGCCATGCCGGTGATGATCGGCGTGCTGTGCGTGCTGGCCATCGCCTACCGCTTCTACAGTAAGTTCCTGGCGGCGAAGGTGGCGTGCCTGGACGACACCCGTCCGACGCCCGCCACCACCCACCCGGACGGCCAGAACTACCACCCGACGAACAAGTGGGTGCTGTTCGGCCACCACTTCGCGGCGATCAGCGGGGCGGGTCCGCTCATCGGCCCGGTGTTGGCGATTCAGTACGGTTACATGCCGGGGCTGCTCTGGCTTGTCATCGGCGTCTTCCTGGCCGGGGCGGTGCAAGACATGCTGGTGCTGGCGGCGAGCGTGCGACGTGGTGGGAAGAGCATCGCCGAGATTGCGAAGCACGAACTCGGCAAGCCGGCGGCGGTGATCGCGGCGGTGGCCATCCTGTTCATCATCACCATCGCGCTCGCGGGGCTGGGCATCGTGGTGGTGAAGGCACTCGGCGGCGAGGAGGCAAAACTGCCCGCGGGGATGGAGGTGAAAGTACCGTGGTCGATGTTCCACTACCCGGAGGGGGCGACTCCAGAGGCTCCCTTTTTGAAGGTCGATAACCGTGGCGCAACGCCCGTTTTCCGCTTCGCCCACGGATGCCAAGTTCGGTACTCCGCCGAAGAGCCGTACACACAGCGCAGCGAATCGTTCGACATCCGCGGGCCGAAATCCGTTGAGCTGAAACCGCTTCCCGCAAACCACTTCACCCTCGCGGAAGGCACCTTCCCACCAGATCACCGCGGCAAGGAGGATGTGGTGTACGTCCTCCCCGCGGGTTGCACACAGGTCGTGCCCGGCAGTTCGTGGGGCACGTTCACCATCGCCTGCACGATCCCCATCGCCGTGTTCGTCGGGCTGCTGATGAAGTTATGGAAGCGGGTGGGGGTGCTGGCCGGGTCGATCATCGGCGGGGCGCTGACGCTCGGTGCGGTGGTGGCCGGCGGGTGGATTCCCGGCTCGCCGCTCGAACCGTTCTTCTCGCTCAGCAAGGAGCAGACGGCGATTGCCCTGGCGGTGTACGGCTTCGTCGCGGCGGTGCTGCCGGTGTGGTTGCTCCTCGGCCCGCGGGACTACCTGAGCAGCTTCCTGAAGATCGGCACCGTCATCCTGCTGGTGGCGAGCGTGTGCATCGCCAACCCGCCTCTGCAAGCGCCGATGCTGAACGAGGTGTACCAGAACGGCGGGCCGACGTTCGCCGGCAACATCTTCCCGTTCGTGTTCATCTGCGTCATGTGCGGGGCGGTGAGCGGGTTCCACTCGCTCGTGAGCAGCGGCACCACGCCGAAGATGATCGAGAAGGAAAGCCATGTGCGGCCCATCGGCTACGGGGCGATGCTGATCGAAGGCGTCGTCGGCGTGACCGCCCTGATCGCGTCCGCGGCGCTGCCGAACGACCTGTACTACGACATCAACATCCCCATCGAGAAAGTGCAGAAGTACCAGGACGCGCAGCGGGAGATGAACGAGAAGTACCCGCCGCTCGCGTCCGACGGGAAGGACGTGGCCCACCTGAACCTGGGCAAGGTCGAAGAGCAGGTCGGTGGCGAATCACTCCGCGGACGGACCGGCGGGGCGGTCACGCTGGCGGTCGGCATGTCCGTCATCTTCGACGACACCTTCCGTTGGCTGGGCGTGAGCGGCGACTGGCTGCTGAAGTACTGGTACCACTTCGCCATCATGTTCGAGGCGCTCTTCATCCTCACCACCATCGACGCCGGCACCCGCATCGGGCGGTTCCTGCTGCAAGAGACGGTCGGCAAGGTGTTCCCGAAGTTCGCCCGCCCCGACTGGCTGCCGGGGGCACTGATCGCCAGCGGGGTCATTACCGCCGGGTGGGGAACACTCATTTACACCGGCTCCGTGGCCACCATCTGGCCGATGTTCGGGGTGGCCAACCAGTCGCTCGCCATCCTGGCGCTGGCCATCGTGACGACGTGGCTGGTGAACACCGGGAAGGGGAAATGGTGCTTCGTCACCATCGTGCCCATGCTGTGGGTGTGTTCGACGACACTGACCGCCGCCGGCCTCCTCGTGACCGAGCAGTTCCCGGCGCTGATCGCCGACGGGCAGAAATTGGTGGTCGATGGGCAGAAATTGGTGGTCGATGGACAACTGGCGGAGGGGACCGGGAAAGTATCGGCGGGTAACACGAAGGTCGTCACGGGCGTTTTGAGCATCGCAATGATCGTGTTCGTGGTAGCCTGTGTGGGGGCGGTGGTGCTGTGGTCGGCCGCCCGCTGGGTGGGTGTGGCGATGGGCAAAATCCCGACTCGGAAGGAGTAGGTGCCGCCGCTTGTAGGGCGGGCCGAGCAGGTCCGGAACGGACCGCGAGCCCCGCCGTCC
>JANNVG010001000.1:0-3333 GCA_031414395.1 Fimbriiglobus sp. | reverse complement strand
CGGAGACTCAACGGGCAGACACAATCCGCCCCCCGCCAACCGACTGCCGCACCCCGTTTCCGCGTGGCATGTCGGCCCCTCGCTCGCGCTTCGGGCTAACTCAGCACGCCCTTCACCACTTCGCCGCTCACGTCGGTCAGGCGGTAGTCGCGGCCGGCGTGCCGGTACGTCAACTTCTCGTGGTCCAGGCCCATGAGGTGCAGGATGGTGGCGTGGAAGTCGTGGACGTGAACCGGCTTCTCGACCGCCTTCATGCCGTGCTCGTCGGTCGCCCCGTACACCACCCCCCGCTTCACCCCCGCCCCGGCCAGCCAACTGCTGAACGCCCAGTTGTGGTGCTCGCGGCCCTTGTTGTCGGCGGTGTTGTTGAACGGCGTGCGGCCGAACTCGGTCGTCCACACCACCAGCACGTCGTCGAACAGGCCCACCCGCTTCAGGTCTTGAATCAGCCCGGCCATCGGCGCGTCCACCTGCTTGGCCAGGTTGCCGTGGTCGGCCATGTTGCCGTGCGAGTCCCAGTTGCCGCTCGAACCCGTGTGGATCAACTCGACGAACCGCACCCCGCGCTGTACCAGCCGGCGGGCGACGAGGCACTGCCAGCCGAACCCGTCGGTCTGCCCGCGCTTCAGGCCGTACAGGGCGAGCGTCTTGTCGTCCTCTTTGCTCAGGTCGAGCGCCTCGGGCATTTCGGACTGCATCCCGAAGGCGGTCTCGAACGACTTGACGCGGGCGGCGAGGGCGGGGTCATCCGCCCGCGATGACAGGTGCGTCTCGTTGAACGCCTTGAGCGCGTCGAGTTCGAGCTGCTGGCGCGATGTGTCGGCCACCCGCGGGCGGAGGTTGGCGATCGGCTCGCTGCCGGGCACCACCCGCGTGCCCTGGTGGGCACCCGGCAGGAAGTCGGCGGCCCACACCTGCGTGCCGGCGTAGGGCATCTGCGGGGCGAGGACCAGGAAGCTGGGCAGGTTTCTGTTCACCGTGCCGAGGCCGTAGCTGGCCCACGCCCCGAGGCTCGGGCGGGCGAACGCGAACGACCCGGTGTGCATCCCCAGCGTGGCGTTGTAATGGTTCGAGTGGCTGGTGTGCATCGACCGGACGACGGCCAGGTCGTCGGCCTGCTTGCCCAGTTCGGGGAACAGGTCGCTCACCTCGATGCCGCTCTTGCCGCGGGGGGCGAACGTCCAGTCGGGCCTCTTCAGGAACAGCTTCTCGTAGCCGGGGCGGTCCTTCGTCTCCGGGTGGTCGAACGTCACCTGCTTGCCGTGGTCGGCGATCAACTTCGGCTTCGGGTCGAACGAATCGACGTGGCTTACGCCGCCGCTCATGAACAGGAAGATGACGCTCTTGGCCTTCGCCCCGAAGTGCGGCTTCTTCGGGGCGAGCGGGTCGGCCGAATCAGCGGCGAGCAACTCGGACAGCAGGCCGCCGGCCAGCAGCGAGCCGGCGAGCGAAGACCCGAAGGCACGACGGGTGGGGAACATGACGCTCCTGTGGTCAGACGCCGACGGCACGGCCGGGCGATTGCGATCCGGAAGACCCCCGCTTCACACCACCCCGCACATCCGCAACACGATCACCACGGCCAAGCCTGCCAGCAGTGGGACGGCCACCCGCCCGGCGAGCGCCCACGGCGTGCTGTCCGTCAACTTCCCGCACATGACCGCCACCGCCGCCACCGGCGACATCGTGCGGCCGGCCGCCGACCCGACGCTCACCAGCGCCCCCACGTCGTTCGGGTTCATGCCGGCCGCCACCGCCGGCTCGTAGAAGAACCCGTACAGACTGGCGGTGCTAGCCATGCCCGACCCGCTCGCCGCCGCGAACGCCCACGGCAGCAGCACGGCCAGCGGCACCAGCAGCCACGGGGCGGCCGTCACCAGTTGTTTCACCACCTCGCCGAACCCGGCCAACTCGACCGCCTTGCCGAACGCCACCGCCACCACAATCAGGCTGACGATGTTGGCGAACCCGTACCCCGCCCCCTCGAAGAACGCCTTCGCCGTGTCGCCCGCCTTCTTCGGAGACGTGAGCGCCGCCACCGCCGCCCCGAGCACCATCGCCAGCCCGACCATCCGCCCGCTCGCCGCCTTGCCCGCCGCCTTCTCGGTCATGTCGGGTCCGGCCAATGCCAGCCACTCGGCGGGCACGGAGAACAGTTTCAACGGCTCGCCCGACAGGAACAGCAGCACGAGCGGCACGAGCGGCACGGCCGCCTTCAGCCAGTTGATGCGGCCGGCCGATTCTTCGCCGCGACCAGAGGGAGCGGGTGACGTGTCCGCTCCCTCTGGTCGCGGCGAAGAGGGCGACACCGCCCCCTCCTTCCACCACCACCGCGACAGCGCCCAGAACACCAGCGTGCTCACCACCAGTTGCGGGATCACCACCCACGGCAGGTGTACCCGCGCCAGGGTGGTGGTGTCCACGCCGGTCTTGTCCTTCACCGTGTTCAGTTCCGGCGCACCGGGGTTGAACAGCTCCCCACCGACGCTCGCCCCGAGCAGCAGCGCCGACCCGATCACCAGCGGGTGAAACCCGGCCGCCCGCATGACCGGCACCACCACCGCCCCCAGGCACACGGCCACGCTCGTCTGGCTCAGCACGGGGATGTTCACCACGAACCCGGCCAGCACCACGCCGGGCACGATCAGGAACCGCACCCGCCGCACCGGGGCCACCAGCACCCGCACCAGGTGCTGGTCGCACTCGGTCAGTTTCAGCACATACGCGAAGCCCATCGCCGAGCAGATGGGGATGATGTAGGCCTCCCCGCTGAACGTGTCGAAGAACTTGCGGGACACGTCCGGCAGGTAGCCGCCGGCCAGCCCGAGGATGACGGCGGCGGCGAGCAGCACCAGCCGCACGTCCCACCCGCGGGCGGTGAGCACGGCGGCGGCCACGATGAGCGCGACCGCGAGCAGGAGGAGCCACGGCATGGGTGGTGGGTTCGCAAAGGGAGGGCGGTTGGTGCGGTTGTATCGAGCGCCCGGCCGGTGTCGCCGGCATTTTGAAATGATGCCCTCAAGTGGTGGTTGCGATCCCGCCCGATTGCGGCACACTTCCCCCACACCACCAGAGGGTTGACCGTGCCGAGAGACGCCATGCTGGGGTTGTTGGCCGGGGTGGTCGGGGTGGTGACGATCGCCGTCGTCTACCACCAGAAGAACGCCACCCAGGCCGCCACACAATCGCTCACGCCGTCCACCGCCCCGATCAAGCCGGTGGCGAACTCCCCGACGCCGGCCAACACGCCGGTGGCACCCGTCAAGTAAGGACGAGCCGGAGGACGAGCCGGAAGCGTGAGCGACGGGTGGGGCAAACCCCCGTCGCTCACTT
>JANNVG010000999.1:0-1574 GCA_031414395.1 Fimbriiglobus sp. | reverse complement strand
TTGGCCGTCTCCCGCCGTGGGTCGGGCAGGTCGGCGAACACGGCGGTGATCGGCAGCGGCATCGGGCGGTCCTCGCGGGAACCCCTGTGATAGCCGCAAACCCCTACACCGTCAGCCGTTCATAGTGCGTAAGCCCTGGGGGTGGCCCTGGCCCGCACGGCCCTGGCCCGCGGCCGTTCGTCACCCACTGGGTTCACACCCCCAAACGCCGGCTCATCTCCGCCGCACCGTACGCGGATCGCGTCGTCCACCGCGACCTCCCGAAAGCCCGCTTCCGCCGGCTCGTCCAGGACCGCCCGTTCCTCGCCCAGGTCGGCCGCCTTGTGGACCGGCCGAACGACCAGAAACCCGTCCTCGACCGCTTCGTCAACCGGCCACCTACTTCTGCTTCGGCGGCGGGGCGGCCTTCACCGGCGGGGCCTTCGCCCCCTTCTTCGGCTTCTTCTTCTCCTTGCCCTGCGAGTTGTTGCCCTTGCCCATCGCGCACCTCGGTTCGGGTTGGTGGTCGCGCGGGGGGTGGGTGTCGCACCCACGGCTCCGGGGGATTAGCCCGGCGAGTTGACTGTCTACTCCACCCCCGCACCCACGTCTTACAGCCCACCCTCCCCGGCGGCCAGGAGGGGGACAGGCGGGCGGCGGCACGTGAGTCCGCCGGTGTTGAGAAGAACCGGCGGACTCACGTCGCGCCGCCCGCCAAGACACTGCCGGTTTCATTCTTGGCGGGCGGCGCGACATCAGTCCGCCGGTTCTTCTTAATCCTTTGCAGAACACCCCCCCATTCTTGGCGGGCGGCGCGACGTCAGTCCGCCGGTCTTCGGTGAAGTCACTTGGCGTACCGCACGCTCACCACCCCGCGGGCCACGCCCACCTTGCGGTCCACCCCCACGTACTTCTGCTCGAATCGCGCCCCGCGGCCGGTGGCGTCGGCGCTCAGGCTGCTCTCGTTCGGGTTCTTCGGCTCGTCGGCCGGCGGGTTGCCCTTCGGGTCCCAGGCGGCGTGGAAGGTGGCGGTGATGGTGCCGGTCGGGGCGGAACTCTTCAGTTCGGCCGCGGCGCTCTTGGCGTACTCCGTCACCTGGAACTCGTCCGACTGGTCGTTGGTGACGTGCCAGCCGCGGATGATCACCCGCGCCTTCTTCGGCACGACGACGAACGTGTACACCGGCTTGCCGGCTTTGTCGCGGGAGTCTTTGTCGCTGAACTGGTACATGCTCAGCCCGTCGATGCGGAGCTGCACGCCGGCGTCGAACTCGGCGTCGTTCACCAGCACCACCCCGTACACCTCCTCCCGCTTGATGGGCACGAAGGCATATCCTTCCTCGTTCTTCGGAGCCGCAGCGGTGTAGTCGGCGATCAGCCGGGTCCCCTTCTCGTCGGCCTTCACCGCCTTCGGCGGGGCGACCCGCACTTCCACGCCGAATGGCGACCCTTTGGCCGCCCGCACCACCGGCCCGCCGCTCGCCTGCCCGCGGCCCTTGTACACCACCTCGCCGAGCGTCACCGCCGCCTCGTTCTTGTCCTTCAGGTACGTCTGGATGTCGCCGGCCAGGGTGTCGGCCACCTCGCCCAGGCTG
>JANNVG010000998.1:0-2044 GCA_031414395.1 Fimbriiglobus sp. | reverse complement strand
CGGCGATGACAAGGCAACATGTGGTGTGGCCCCCCTCTCTATGACCTGGAGAGGGGGACGGGGAGTGAGGTCTGGATTGCTCGCCCCCACGACATTCCGCCACCACCTTCCCCGACTTCACGCCGTCTTCGCATTCGCCGCGTAAGGTAGTCGTACCCAACCCCCGCGATCCGGTCGGCCGGAGGACGTTCGTGTCCCGGATTTACTCGGACATCTTCACCTCCCGCCCGCCGGTCGATCCGGCCGGGCACCGGCCGAAGTTCCAACTCCAGGGGGTCAACTTCTGGTACCCCGGTAAGCAGGCACTGTTCGACGTGTCGCTCACCATCCCCGAGCAGGCGGTGGTGGCGTTCATCGGCCCGAGCGGGTGCGGCAAGAGCACCCTCCTGCGGCTGCTCAACCGCATGAACGACCTGATCGACGGGTGCAAGCGGACCGGCAGCATCATGCTCGACGGCAAGGACGTGTACGGGTCGGAGGTCAACCTGGTGGACCTGCGGCGGCGGGTGGGCATGGTGTTCCAGAAGTCGAACCCGTTCCCGAAGAGCATCTACGAGAACGTGATCTTCGGCCCGCGGGCGGCCGGCGTGCGGGATAAAGCCCGGCTGGACTACCTGGTCGAGCGGTGCCTGAAGCAGGCCGCCCTGTGGGCGGAGGTGAAGGACCGGCTGAACGCGTCGGCGCTCACCCTGTCGGGCGGGCAGCAGCAGCGGCTGTGCATCGCGCGGGCGCTGGCCACCGACCCGCAGGTGCTGCTCATGGACGAGCCGGCGAGTGCGCTCGACCCGAAGAGCACGAACGCCATCGAAGACCTGATCGACGACCTGAAGAAGCAGTACACGATCGTGATCGTCACGCACAACATGCAGCAGGCCGCCCGCGTGTCCGACTGGACCGCCTTCTTCTACGAGGGGCAGGTGGTGGAGTTCAACCCCACCCTGCAACTGTTCACCAAGCCGGAGAAGCGGCAGACGGAAGACTACATCACCGGGCGGTTCGGGTAGCGCCCGGTCGAGCGGTAGGGCGGGTCGAGCGGCCGGCGGACTCGACCACTCCTGCGGAGTTGGAGGAGAGTCACCCGACGCAACCGGCCGGCCGCGACGCCCCGCCGTGCGTTTGAGGCGGCGGGGCGTCGCGGTCCGTGACCGGACCTGCTCGACCCGCCCTACGAAGCACCCTGACGCGCCGGCTCGCCCGCCCTACGTCAGACACCCCCAGAGACCCACCATGCCGACCCCACGCATCCTGATCATCGAAGACGAGCGCGGGCTGGTGCAGACGCTCACGTGGTACTTCTCGCGGGAGGGGTACGAGACGCTCGTGGCGCACGACGGCGTGGACGGGCTGCGGAAGGCCCGCACGCACCTGCCGGATTGCGTGCTGCTGGATGTGATGCTGCCGGGGGCGGACGGGCTGACCGTGTGCCGCGAGCTGCGGGCCGGCGAGCGGACCCGCGACATCCCCATCATCATGATCACGGCCAAGAGCGAGGAGGCCGACCAGATCGAGGGGTTCGCCAAGGGGGCCGACGACTACGTCACCAAGCCGTTCAACAACAAGATCCTCCTCCAGCGGGTGAAGGCGCTGCTGCGGCGGGTGGAGGGGCAGGGCGACGCGAGCGACGTGGTCGAACACCTGGGCGTGAAGATCGACCGCGTGCGGCACCGCGTGACGCTCGCCGAGCACAAGCTCGAACTGACGCCGACCGAGTTCCGCCTGCTCGAGTGCATGGTGCGTCAACCCGGCCGGGCGTTCACCCGCCACCAGCTTATGGACGCGGCCATCGGCGAAGGGCAGATCGTGCTCGAGCGCACCATCGACGTTCACATCAAGACGCTGCGGAAGAAGCTGGAGGCGGCCGACAATGCCACCATCGAGCTGATCGAGACCGTCCGCGGGGTGGGCTACCGCTTCCGCGCGTTGAAAGCCGACGTGGTGTGAGGGCTGACGAGCCGCGGCCCCCCGGGGGCGGGGGGTTGATAAACCCCCCCACCCCGGCGCGGCGCGTTAGACAGCATCCCCGCCACCCCCACCCCCGCCGAGG
>JANNVG010000997.1:0-7485 GCA_031414395.1 Fimbriiglobus sp. | reverse complement strand
GGTTCCTGCCGCACACCGGCGGACTCACGTCGCGCCGTTCGCCTGAAGTACATTCGCCGTCGGGCCTCACCCCGTTTCGCGGGGTTCGACCGCGACCTACCATATCACCATGAGTTCCTTCGCCGACCTACTGGACGTGCTGTACGAGGACAACCACGTCGTCGCCGTGAACAAGCCGGCCGGGTGGCCGTCGGCGCACTTCGACGGCACCGACGAGACCGTCGATCAGTTGGTGAAAGCCTACCTGAAGGAGAAGTACGCCAAGCCGGGCAACGTGTTCCTCGGCGTGGTGCATCGGCTGGATAAGCCGACGAGCGGGGTGCTGCTGTTCGCCCGCACCAGCAAGGCCGCCGCCCGCCTGAGCGAGCAGTTCCGCGAGAACGCCATCGAGAAGACCTACTGGGCCGTGGCGGAGCGCACCTCGCCGACGGACTGGCCGCAGTGGGGCACGCTCGACGACTGGCTGCTTCACGACGACCCGAACCACCGGGTGATCGTCGTCCCGCCGGACACGCCCGACGCGAAGCCGGCCCGCACGCACTTCCAGGTGAAGGCCACGCACGCCGGGCTGATGCTGCTGGAGCTTCGCCCGCAGAGCGGTCGCAAGCACCAGCTCCGCGTGCAGCTCGCCAGCCGCGGGTGCCCGGTGTTCGGCGACGTGAAGTACGGGGCGAGCCGGCCGTTCGGTCATGCTGTTGCGTTGCACGCCCGCAGTGTCACATTTTTACACCCGACCAAGAACGAACCGATCACACTCACCGCGGAAGTGCCGAAGGGTTGGCGGGGGCCGTTCGCGTATCTGTTGAAGTGAAAAACTCCGCGCAAGAATTCACTGCGATCTGCGAACCATGTTGTAGCCGCCCGCGTCCATGTGGGTGTGCGGCGGACGACGCGAACGCGAAACCCGCCGAACCCGAAACCAACAAACCGTGTCCGTGCTGCTATGACCCTGCGAAATCCCAGTACCGAACGACGCGAGCTGACCGGCGAAAGCCGGATGAGCGGGAGCGAGCTACGGCTCGATGCCGCGGCGAAGCGGTACGCCGTCGCGGGTCAGCGGAGCGGCCTGACATAACCACCCCTGCCGGAACCGGGCGAACCACGCCGGCCGGGGGTCAAACCCCGGCCGGTTTCGTTTTGAAGACGACTCATCACCCGTTGGTTTAGCGGCGAGAATGCCGGGCTTTCAATCCGGAGACGGGGGTTCGATTCCCCCACGGGTGAATCGAAGTTCCAAGTTCCAAGTTCCAGGTTCCGAGTTGAGAACGATCGATTGTTGACTTGGAACCTGGAACTTGGAACTTGGAACTGAAACAATGAGGCTCTGGCGCAACTGGTAGCGCACCGGTCTCTTAAACCGGGTGTTGTGGGTTCGACTCCCACGGGCCTCACTGACTGTACCTGTGGCGTAGCCGGGAACGCGCCGGTCTTCCAAACCGGAGTCGCGGGTTCAACCCCCGCCGGGTGCTCTGATCGGTTGTAGCCGGCCTCGGTGAGGCCGGGTCCGGGGTCACAGACCCCGGCGACAGAAGTCCTCGGAGTGTGCCGGTCGCACACAACTCTCCGAAGGTTGTGGACCAGGTTCGATTCCTGGCGGGGACACTGCGATTCGCCCCTGTGATGTAACGGCAGCCTGCCGTCTTGGTAAGACGGCCGCGCGGGTTCGACTCCTGCCTGGGGCTTGACGGAGGTGACGACACAGCGCGCCCGTGATGTAACGGCTGGCCTGCCGCTTTGCCAAGGCGGATGAGCGGGTTCGACTCCCGCCGGGCGCTCTCGAATGCGGAATGGTGAATGCGGATGGCGGAATGAAAGCTGTGGTTGGTTTCATTCCATAATCCACACTCCGCATTCCGCATTGCACAACACGCCCTTGCAGAGCAGCCAGGAGTGCTCGCCACCCTGTCACGGTGGAGACCGTGGGTTCAAATCCCATCAGGGGCGCTGGGTGAAGTGACACGGTGCGCCAACCGGTAGAGCGCTCCCGCTTAAACCGGGAGGGGTGTGGGTTCGACTCCCACCCGTGTCACTCGGAAGCACATGCGTCGGACGGCACTGGGATGCCAACCTGCCTGTAAAGCAGGTGCCCTCGTGGCTCAGCAGGTTCGATCCCTGCCCGACGCACTGCCGCACCCGCTCCCTGGCGGTCGCGGCTCGTAGGCACGCGGCCCGTTCGTCTAACGGCTCAGGACGCCAGCCTCTCACGCTGGTAGCGCGGGTTCGATTCCCGCACGGGTCAATGGAACGTTCCAAGTTCCAAGTTCCAGGTTCCAAGTTGAAGACAGTGGGACCGGGAACGCAGTGATCGGGTGGGTCACACTTGGAACTTGGAACTTGGAACTTGCAACTGCCGCACACAGTGACGTAGCCCAACTTGGTAGAGGCCGCGGTCTCAGAAGCCGCGAAGTGTGGGTTCGACTCCCACCGTCACTACTCGATTGCACGCGGGCAGGCGCCCGGCCGAGAGTCATGATCTCGGCGATCCGGTTCGAGTCCGGGGCGTGCGACTCCGTCCGGCACAGCCGGACCTACTGCAGGCGGGCCGGCGCCCGTTCGGGTCTCATAAGCCTGGAGGCCGGGTTCGACTCCCGGGTCTGCAACTCGGACGTGGTCTGCTCGCTCCGCGAGCGGTCGGTCTGAACCCGCTCGCGGAGCGAGCAGAACACACTGACCGGGTACCCCAACTGGTAGAGGGGTCAGGTTGAGAGCCTGACGGGTGTGGGTTCGACTCCCACCTCGGTCACTGACGGGGACGCCAGCGGGCTGGAGCTGTGCCTTGCAAGCACGGCGTCGGGGTTCGACTCCCCGCGACTCCATTCACTGTCGCCGGCCTCTGTGTGGCCGGTTCCGACCCGGGTCACAGACCCCGGCAACAGCCCAACAAGGGCCAGTGGTCTAAAGGGATGACCCCCCTATTGCATGGCGGTGATCCGGGTTCGATTCCCGGCGGGTCCACTGAACTGACGCACACGGAAGGGAGCCGGATATCGGCTTTGCCGGAACGGTCTGCTAAACCGTGCCGCCTCTGGGCGGCGGTGGGTTCAACTCCCACTCCTTCCGCTCGGCGCCCTGGTGGTGAAACGGACTGATCACACCGCGCTTCGAACGCGGCGTTCCAGGTTCGAATCCTGGCCGGGGCACAGCAGTATTGCGGAATGCGGAGTGAGGAACGAAAGACACTTCTTATTCCGCACTCCGCACTCGACATGATCCCGTAGCCTAGCGGCGAAGGCGCCTGTCTTACAAACAGGACACCGACGGTTCGAGTCCGTCCGGGATCACTCCCCCGCCCCTCATTTCCCGCCGGATTTGAGGGGTCTTTTCGTATTCAGACCTTCCCCCTTGCCCCCGCTTGTCCGCTTCGGTGGACAAGAGTGGACACCCCCCGCCCCAAGTTTCGCCCCAAGCGAAGGCAGCTTCTCCACCTCGCCGGCCAGCTCCCCGCCCACCCGCGAGTAGATGTTCGCGGTCAGCACCGGGGTGGAGTGCTGCATCAACTGCTGCGCGATCACCAGCGGCACGCCGGCCTTGGCCAACATCACCCCGAACGACAACCGCAGGGCGTGGAAGTCGAGCACCCGCCCGGCCCCGTCGGCGTACCCCAGCCCGGCGGCGGCCAGGTCGTGCCGCACCATGCGGGCGGTGCGCGGCCTCTTGCCCGTCACGCGGAACAGCAGCTCGCCCGCCGGCTTCGCCTTCAGCCACGCCGCCAGTTCGCAGCCGACGTACCCGTTGAGCGGGATGCCGTGGCTCTCGCCCGCCTTCTGCCCGCGGGCCTGGGAGTACACCGCCACCGGCACCCGGCCCCGCCACGTGAAGCTCTCCGGGGTGAGCAGGAACAGCGCCCCGGCCCGCAGCCCGGTGTACAGCGCGAGCAGGTAGAGGGCGGCGCGATCCGGGCCGCTCAACCCCTGGTACTCGCCGGCGGCCCGCGCCGCCCGGATGAGCTTGTCCAGTTCCTTCGGCTCGGCGTGGCGGCGGACCCGCACGCGGCCCTTCTCCGAGTTGGCCAGTGGCAGATCCGCGAACGGGTTGATCGTCGCCCGCTTGGTCGCCACCAGCCACGCGCCGAACGCCTTGAGGGTGGCCGTCCACGAGTTGCGGGTGCGGAGTGACAGCGGGCGGGTGCCGTCGCCCGGCGGCCGGCCGGCCTTGCGATCCGTCTCCAGCGCGGCGGCGAGCTGCTCGGCGTTCACCCGCCCGGCGGTGGTCAGGCGGTGGGCGGCGATCACCCGCCGCAGTACGGCCTCGCACTGGTCGCGGTGGGTGGCGGCGAACCCCTCCCGCTCCATGAAGCCGAGGTAGTCGGACAGGTGGTCGGCGAACAGCACCTTGCCGGCCGGCGCGGCGGGCGTGGCCCGCCCCTCCCGGACCGCCCTCGCCTTCTTCTCCTCGTCGATGGCGGTCTGGAGGGCGGCGCTGCGGTCGCCGAACGTCGGGGTGTACGCCTTCGCCCCGTGCTGGTCGCGGTAGCACCCCCGCCACCGGCCTGCCGCCGTGCGGCGGCAGCGGGTCGGGTCGTCGGCCAGGACGCGGGCCTTGACCGGGTGCCTCTTGCGGTCCACCCAACAGGCGTACCGCCGCCCCTTCTCCGTGCGGGTGGTGGCGGTGGCGGGGATCGGCTGGGTGAACGTGGGGCGTTCGACGTGCGCCATGTGCTCTCGCCCGAATGATTTGACAACTGGGGAACGGACCTTATAGACTACTGGCTCTATGTTCACTATCACGGTAGCGGGGCGAACAACAATGGCCGACACGACGATGGCCCCCGAGGTGATACCGACGCCCGACTGGTGCCGCCGGCTGCACCAGTTCGCCGACGCCGCGGCCCTCGTGGTGGTGGCCGCCGGCTGGCGGGTGAAGTCGGTGTGCGTGATCGTCACGCCCGAGGCCGAAGGCGTGCCGGAACTGGTGCTGGTGTCAGCCGAACGCCGGCAGGTCGAGGACGACGCCGAAGTACCCGCGGTCGCCGTCGCGGCTCCAGCCGCCGCGGATTAGCGCCGGGCACACAGCCACCTGAAGCTTCCCGTGGTGACTTAAAAGCCACTTGCGGTAGACACGGGCTTCCCGCTTTGGGAGGTACCCAACGGTGTACCCCATGATTCGAACCTTCACGGCCAACTTGTCTTCTGGGTTGGTGCGATCTGGTATTAACTCGGCCTCGGTGTAGCACTCCGCCGATCGCTGGGTTCGGCCGCCGACAATGAGTTCCAGGTGTTGTTGATGGAACGACTCGCCCGCCACCTGCTGTTCGTACTCCCCGTCGCCTTCCAGAATGAGCATGGTGGTGACCTCACTTCGGAGGGGCGGTGAAACGTGGCCGCGGTTGGATCTTGACACCTTCGAAGTTGAAGCCGGTGTACTCGTCGAGAGATTCCGAGAACACTAACAGGGCGGAGCGGTGGCCGTCGGAGCCGCCCTTGCCGATGAGGAGCCGCACGGTGCGCCGGTCAATGGCTTCCCAACTCACTGCGATCTTCGAAAGCTCCCAGTCCTTCGTGTGCGCGACGCCCTTCGGCTTGAACGTGATCGGCCCCAAGTCGTTCCAGTTCCATTCACCGCTCTCAACCACCTTGGCCAAGTCTTCCTTCGTGTTCGCCTGATGAGCGACGATAGCCCCTTTGTCGATCCGGCGGATTTCGCCCCGGATGGCCAACGCAGCGTCGAGGTTGCCGGCCTTAGTCTCTTCATCCTGGGCCAAGGCGAGTTGCTTGCGGTACTCGGTCGCCGCCTTCTGAATCGTTTCCAGGTGTGCCACACTCGACTTCTCAACCGCCCGTTCGTACTCGGCCTTGGCGGCAACGAGTTTGACAGGTGGGGCGGGTGCCTTCGGGTCAGCCGCTCCGACGTGGACGGCGGCGAGGCACGTGAGCATAAGCAGAACGGCCGCGTGGCGCATGGCTGCAATCCGTGCGGGTCGCCAGGAGAACGCAACCGCCACCCGCGAGCGATCACTTCTTGGGTTTCTTCTTCTCCACCTCGGCACGCTGGCGGTCTTGCTTCGCGTGCAACTCTTCGATCAGGATCATCGACCCCGTGTCGGGGTCGAGCACGTTCACTTGCGGGAGGGGAGGCGACGCCTCTCGACCAGCACTTTCAGCGGCGGCATCTTCCGCCGCTTTGATCCCACGGATTGCAGCGTATCGGCTCACAAACCGAGAGAGCACGACTGGCCGAACCAGTGGGTCGATGATCTGGCCGTGCGTAATGCCTTCGACGCGAGCGAGCCACGCCACCATGTCGGCGATGTCCGCAGGCACGCGGATGAGCTTGGTGCCCACATCGAATGACGCCGGCCTGCCGAGCGGTCGCTTCTTGCCCATGATCTTCACGAGAATCGGCATTCTGTTCCCCGTTAACGGTATGCGGTATCGCCCCGCTGTTCCATTCGCCGGCGAGGTCGGCGGATTTTGAGTTGACAATTACCTGATATCTGTTAACAATATGCAGACCCGGAGCGAAGCCATGCAAGATACTCGTCTGGTGCGGATCCCAATTGACCTCGCGGTCATGGTCGCCGCGATCGTCAAAGACTCGCCCTCCAACACGTCCGAGTTGCTCGACAGCTTCATCCGCCGGCCGGTCGAACGCCTGTTCGACAAGCTGCCTGCCGCCGACCGTGAGTACGCCCTGGCCCGCATCGCGCGTCTGACGGGCGAGCCGGAGGCGGCTGCCACCGCCTCGGCGAAGTGACCCGTCGCGCTCCCCGCCCTTCCCCTCAGCCACCCCCCCCCGGTTGCCCCCGTGCCGACCGTCGCCGTGTATGCTGTTGACCTCGCCCGCCTGGTGCGGACGGTGGAGGCGGTGGCGGCTCAGGTGGAGGGGCTGACGCTCCAGGTGCACCGGGCGGAGGCCACGCTCCGCTCGAAGGTGTCGGCCCCGGTGCACACGCTGAGCGTGGGCGAGTGCGTGAAACTGCACGGCTGCTCGGAGAAGACGATCCGCCGGCTGCTCGCCCGCCAGGTGTTCACGGACAGCCGGGGCGGGCGGCGGAGCGGGAGCGAGTGGCGGATCTTCGCCGACGAGTTCGAACTGTGGCGGACGGACGGGCCGCAGGCGGTGGCCCGCTTCCGCGAGCGGATGGGCCGCACGTGATGTGACCGCTCACCACCGACACCCGAGGAGCATGACCGTGACGGCAACGCCCACCATCACCGACCTACTCGCCCGACACGCCGCCGCGAGTGGCGACCTGACGGCCGCGGTGAAGCAACGGTTCCCCTTCGGCTCGCCCGTGAACCTGCCGCTGCCGGCGAACGAGCCGGGGGCCGCAGGCCGGGTGATCGGCTTCTTGCCCAAAGACCCGACCGTGGTGTGCGTGGACATCACACCCGACGCGAACACCAGCCGCACGGTGTACCTCCCCGTGGTGGTGCTGCTCGAAGCCAACCCGCTGACGAGTGACCACCAGCAGGCGGAGCCGGGGAACATCGACCTGGGCGGCGAAGGCTGAACACCACCACCACCGGACCACGGACCCACGCC
>JANNVG010000996.1:0-2712 GCA_031414395.1 Fimbriiglobus sp. | reverse complement strand
CGCCGGGTGGTTGAACGCCACCCGGCGGCTCACGCCGCTCGGCTCGTCGGCGGTTCCGGCGAATCACTTCGTGGCCACGTCCGACTTCTCCGACTTCACTGCCGCGATCAACTTCTCGAACGACTCGGCGTTCGCGTCGCCGGCCTTCACCAGCACCCGCAACTCCTCCGTCACGATCCGGCCGTTCACCACCACTTCGGCCTTCAGGTCGTAGTAGAAGGTCTTGCCGGCGGGCAGTTCCGGGGTGTGGAAGTTGCGGCTGGTGGAGTCCCCCTTCACCAGGGTGCCGTCCACGTACAGCTTGGCCGTGGCGGGCAGTTCGACCGTCAGGCGGGCCGGGGCGGCGGCCGGCTTCGACTGGGCGGCGCGGTACTCGGCACTGTGGTCGATGGTGACGGTCGGCACGCTCGGGGCGGCGCTGCCCAGGCCGTCAATGATGCCGCTGCCGATCACCGGCGGGGCCATCATCCCCTGATGGAAGTCGGCCCCGTAGTACACCGCCCCGCCGGTGCCGATGCACGACCCGGACCCGTACCCGAACGGGGTGGGCGACTGGTACGAGGTGCCGTAGCAGGCCGACCCGTAGCAGGCGGACGGAATGCCCTGCGACACCATCGCCCCGCCGCACGAGCTGCTGTAGCACCCGCTGCCGTAGCACCCGCTGCTGACACCCGAGCTGTAGCAACTGCTGCCGTAGCAGGCGGAGCTGTAGCACCCGCTGCTGGTACCCGAACTGTAGCAGGCCGACCCGTGGCACGAGCTGTGGCACCCGCCGCCGAACACGCCCGCCAGCCGCGCCCGCACCCGCGGGAAGAGCGGGAACACACTCGCCCGCCCGCCGCCATAGCACGAGCCGAAGCAGGAGGTGGTGCCGGTGCAACCGCCGCACCCGCCGCACCCGACCGACACGACCGACACGACCGGGCCGGTGCAGCCGCCGCACCCGCCGAGGCAACCGTAGCCGAACCCGGAGACGTCCGGGGCGGCGGTCAGGGCGGCCATCAGAACCATGCTGTACATCAAGTGTCCTCGTGCGAATGGTGACGACGGCACCCGCCGCCGTGACAATCTAGGGGGAATGGTAAGTCTGGTGAGTTGAGTCGTCAAACGGCAAATGGTAAAGCTGGCGAGAGTGGGTGGGTTGCTACACCCGCAGAACCGGAACGACGGTGCGAACTGACAGTTCGGCTCAAGGTGGGAGGAGGAAGGCGAACGCGAGCCGCCGGTGCCGGGTGAACCGCGGGCGTCAGCCCGTCGGGTGCTGGACACCCAGGCGGCTCACGCCGCCGGTTCACCAAGTCCACCTCAGCCGAACAGCAGGAGCACGTTCCAGGGCGGGGTCTTCTCGAACTCGCAGCCCAGTTCGAAGTGGTCGTCGGTCGGGCGGCAGCTCCGCACCAGCACCGTCACCCACGGGGTGGTGTCCGGGGCGTGCTTGGCCCGCACTTGCAGGGCGATGCCGGCGGCCAGGCCGGTGGCCAGGGCCAGCCGCAGCCCGCCCGTCGAGCGGTCCACCACATACGCCGGGGCCTCGCCGCCGGTGAACGCCGGCGAATGCACCACCACTTCGACGGTCCCCTCCCGCCTCAGCGAGTTCCGCCGGTTCGATGCGGTGCCGCCCACCGCGCCGCCCGCGTCCGCCCCCTTCATCTTCGGCAGCTTCAACCCCCGCTGCCGGCGGCTGACCACCAGCAGCGTGACCATCAGCGCCGTCGCCAGCACGAGGAGTGCGGGCAACAGGTACGGCAGGGAGTCGGACAGCAGGGTGCTGAGGTTCATGGCGGGGTCACAACGGTCGGGGCAACGTCTCCCAACCGTAGCACGCCCTCCGGCCGGCCGTCGGACACTCGCCCCAGTTTCCGCACGGCGCGAACGTTCAGGTGCGGCCGAACTGCTTGTCGAGCTGCTGGCGGCTGAACAGCAGGCTGGTCGGCCGGCCGTGCGGGCAGTGGTGCGAGTCGTCGGCCATTTGCCGCAGCACGAGCAGGTGGGCGATCTCGTCTTGCGTCAGGCGGTCGCCGGCCTTCACCGCCGCCTTGCACGCCATCGTCGCCAGCAGGTGGTCGAGCAGCGCCTCCTTGCTCGGCGGGCGGTCTTTCGTCATCAGGTGGTCGATGACGCCTTGCAGGATGACGGCCGGCGGACGACGCGACAGCAGCGTGGGGTAACTGCCGAGCAGGATGGTGTTGCCGCCGAAGTCGGACACCTCCAGGCCGAGCGCGACCAGTTGGTCTTGCACCTCCAGCACGAGCGCCGCTTGCTCCGCCGGCAGGTCGATGGGTTCGGGGATGAGCAGGCGTTGCACTTCCAGCTTGCCGTCGCGGATCCGCCGGCGGAGTTGCTCGTACAGGATCCGCTCGTGCAGCGCGTGCTGGTCGATGACGAGCATCCCCTCGGGCGTTTCGAGCACGATGTAGGCGTCGTGAACTTGCAGGGCCGAGCCGGGCGACAGGGCGGGTAGCGGGAACGGGGGGATGGGATCGGCGAGCCGTGCTCCGTCAGGAGCCGGGTGCGGAGAAGAGACCTCACCCCCCGGCCCCCTCTCCATGAATGGAGAGGGGGTGTTCAAGTGGGATGCCGGGTTGGTGTCTTCGCCGCGACCCGTGGGGGCGGTGCAGCCGCCCGCACCCACGGGGCGCGGCGAAGTCCCCAACCCGGCATCCCACATGAACACCCCCACTCCAATCATGGGGTGGGGGGCGGGGGGGGTGG
>JANNVG010000995.1:0-8568 GCA_031414395.1 Fimbriiglobus sp. | reverse complement strand
GTCCGCTCGACCCGCCCTACGAGACTCTCGTTCGGCGGGTCACTTCTGCTTGGACGCCTCGCCGTTGAACCGCTTGACGGCCTCGCCGAAACCGGGCGGGGCGACGCCCGTGGTGCCCGACCCGTCCACCTTGCCGGACGTGCCGCGGTTCTCCACCTGACCGAACCCGTTGCGGCCGACGGTCGCCGGCCCGCCGGTGCCTTGCGTCGGGTTGATCCGGGCCTCGGCCACCTGATCGCGGAGCTTGCTCAGCGCCGCCTCCTCCTGCTTCAGGAAGCGGGTGTACTCCTCGTCGGTCCAGTTGTTCTCGTTCAGGAACTTCTTGTCGCCCTGGTACTTCTTGAAGTCGTCGAGCGCCAACTCGCGGGACTTCAACTGGTTCTCCAGGTTGGCGTCGAGCGGCGTGCCCGGCTTTTTGAAGTTGTCCCCGCCCTGACGGTCCAGCTTGTTGTCGTCGTGCTTCGTCGAGTTCTGGCCGTTCCCGTTCTTCGCGTCTTCCAGTTGCTTCTCCAGCTTCTTCTTGGCCTGCTCCGCCTTCGCCGGGTCGTCACCTTTCAGGTCTTTCAGGTCTTGTTGAAGCTCCTGCCGCTTCTCCTTGCCGATGGCGTCGTCCAGTTTCTGCTCGGCGGCCTTCCGTTCGGCGTCGTCCTTCGAGTTCAGCTTGCCGGCGGCGTCGGCCAGTTCCTTCTTCTTCTCTTCGGTCAGTTCCGGCGGCTTCGGCGCGGGGTCGGTCTTGTCGCCCTTCTGGGCGTTCTTGGCCATGTCCTGAACCTGCTTCTCGGCGGCCTCGCGGGTGCCTTTGTCATCCGACTTCAGGTCTTTGTTCATCTGCTCGATCTTCTCGCGGTTCTCCTTGCCGACGGCTTTGTCCAGCTTGTCCTGGGCGTCCTTCTTCTCCTTCGGGTCTTTCGAGTCGAGGTTCTTCGCCGCGTCGAGGATGTCCTTCTTCTCCTGCTCGGTCGGCTCCTTCGGCTTTTGCCCGCCGGCGTTCTTCTCGGCCTCCTTCTTCATCTCTTCGAGCTTCTGTTGGGCCGCATCGCGGGTGGCCTTGTCGTCCGACTTCAGGTCCTTCTGCATCTTCTCGATCTTCTCGCGGTTCTCCTTGCCGACCGCCTTGTCGAGCTTGTCCTGCGCGTCCTTCTTCTCCTGCGGGTCTTTCGAATCGAGGTTCTTGACGGCCTTCTCCAGCTCCTTCGGGTCGAGCTTCTTGTCGTCCGGCTTGCCGTTGCCCGTTGGGTCTTTCTGATCCGGTTGCTTCTCGCCGCTGCCGCCGTTCTTCATTGGCTCTTTCGGGTCGGGCTTCTTGACGTCGGACGGCTTCGCGATGCCCTTGTCGTCTTCGCCCTTGCCGCCGTCCATTGGCTCCTTCGGCTTCGGCCCTTCGCCCTTTCCCTCGGCCGGGTCGTTCTTGCCGTCGCCGCCGTCCTGCGGTTGCGGCTTCTCCTGGCCGGCGTCGGCCGGCGGACCCTTCTGCGGCATCGGCTCGTTCCCTCCGCCCTTCGGCGGGTCTTTGCTCTCGGCCGGCTTGGGCGGCTGTTCGCCCTTCGCCCCGCCGGCGTTCTTCTCCGGCTCGCCCTTCTCGCTGCCGTCGCCCTTCTTCGGCTCCGGCTTCACGCTGCCGCGCTCCGGCTCGCCCTTCGGCTTCGACCCGCCCAGGTCGTTCGGGTCGGTCTTCTTCTCGGTGTTGCCTTCCATCGGCGGCTGGTCGCCCTTCTGCGGTTGCGGTTCGGCCCCGCGGGCGTCACCGGCCTGGCCGTCCTTCTTGCCGTCCTGCGGCGGCATCGGGTCACCCGGCTTGGGCTGCGGCGGCTCCTTCGACTCTTTCGACGTGCCGGCCTCGGTGCCCTCCTTCGGGGCGTCCTTCGGCTTGTCGCCGGTCGGCTGGTCTTCGCCCTTCGCGCCCTCTTTCGGCGGTTGCTTGCCCTCGCTCCGCTGCGGGTCCACCAGCTTGCCGCTGTCCTTGCCCTGGCTCGGCTGGTTCTCCGGCTTGGTCATGTCCTCCGGCTTCGGCCCAGCCTTCTCTTGGGCAGACTCCTTCGCCCCGTCGCCGTTCGGCTGACCTTTCGGATCTTCCGGCGGCTTCGTGTTCGCTTCCGGCTTCGTCTCGCTGCCCTCCGACTTGTCGCCGTCGCCGCGGCCGTCGCCGGCTTCCCGCTTCTGCTCCTCCTTCTTCTTGTCGATCTCCTTCTTCAAGTCCTCCGCCTTCTTCTCCAACTCCTTGTCCTGCGGCGGCGGGTCGCCCTGCCCCTCGCCCGGCTTGCCTTCCGGCGGGGTGTTGGGCTTCATCGGGTCTTGGGGATTCTCGCCCTTGCCGTCCATCGGGTTTTTGCTGTCGGGGTTCTGCTCCGGGGGCGGCTGCTGCGGGTCCTTGTTCTGATTGCGATTCTGCTCCTCCGGCCGCTTCTCGTTCTTCAACTGCTCGTCCCGCTTCGCCTCCGTCTTCTGCTCGTCCTTCTTCCGCTGCTGTTCGTTCTTGGTCTGGTCCTGCTTCCGCTCCGGCTCCTTGACGGCCGGCAGCAGTTTCAACCGCTTCCGCACCGACTCGCCGACGTTCGCGGCCGGCTCGGTGCAGTTGTCGATGGCGGCGATCCAGTATTCGAGCACGTCGGCCTCGGTCAGCACCACCGGCTTGCCGTCGGCGGTGGTCAGCGTGTCGAGTTTCACCGAGTCCTTGTAGTCGGGGATGTCGGTCAGTTGCGTGCCGTCGAGTTCGCGGGTGAGTGGCTTGCCGTCGCGGAACGCCTTCGGCCTGATCGCAAGCAGGTCGTTGCCGACCACCTTGAACCGCAGTTCCATGCCGACGATACCGTGGTCGTCCTTCGCGGTGCCGTCCACCGCCAGCAGGCCGTTCAGCGGCAACTGGACCTCCTCCTCCTTCGGCGTCACCAACTCGACGACCGGCTTGGCGTCGATCTCCACGTCGATCGGGTAGTCGGCGGTGGCGGTGGACACCTCCGGGCCGGTCGGCTTGAAGTCGATGCGGTAGGTGCCGCTCTCCTTCAGCTTGAAGTTGAACTTCACCCGGTCGCCGGACACCTCGCCCCGCACCAGTTCCCGCGCGCCGTCCACCGTCGCGGCGGTGAGCGTGGCCGATTGCAGCGGGCGGTTGGCCTTCGCACTCAGCGTCACGGACGTGCCGCGGATGGCCCGCAGCTTGGTGCCGCTCTCGGTGTCGTTCGGCCACTTCAAATACGCCGGATACTGGTACTCGGCCTTGTACTCACCGAGCATCGGGCGTGTACGCACCGTCACCTGATACTCCGGCGTGCGGGCGTCGGCGGCGGCCACGCGATACCAAAAGCCGTTCAGAATGGTGCCGCGGCCGAGGTCGGCGCGGAACTCGTCCGACCGCCCGGCCTGCGTGAGCGGCAGCTCGATCACGTCGGTGCTGTCCTGGCTGTACCGCACCAGCAGGCGGGCCTTGTCCGGACCGGCCGGGTTGGGCAGCCGCCCGCCGAGCGTGACGGCGACCGTCAGCGGCTGACCGTCGGTCACGGTCACGTCGCCGCCCTGCGGTTCGTCAATTTGAATGGTGGTGGCGCTGGCGATCTCGGCCGGCTTGAACGGCACCACCGCCCGTTGGAGCAGCGACAGGAACTGCGGCCCGCTGAACACCAGGAACAGCACGGCCAGCACCAGCACCAGCACGCCGGCCGCCGACCCCAGCCACACGACCGGCTTCGAACTGGTGGCCGTGTCCACGTCGGCGTCGGCCATGCCCGCCGCCGCGTTCGCCCCGACCGCCGTTTTCACGCTGCCGGGCAGTTGCTCGTCTTGCAGGTCCACCCAGTTGATGAGCACGTTCTTGGCGTCGGGCAGCGTCGCCTCGATCTTGCGGGCGACGTACCGCGGGTTCACCCGCCGCCGCATCGGACGGACGATCAGGAACCAGCCGACCGCCACTAGCCCGCCGAGCAAACCCACGAGGCCGAGCAGCCGCACCCAGTCGGGCAGGGTGAAGAGTTTGTCGAGGGTGACGACGGCGGTGAGGTAGCCGAGCAACACGACGGCGGCGGTGGCGGCCCCGACGACGAGGTCGTTCGTCCGCAGCTTGTGGGCGGCGGCGGCGATGGCCTGCCCGACGCTGGCGTCGCGGGCGGCGGCAGCGGGGTTGGGGCGTGTTGGTGTGGCGGTGGCCATGCGGTACTCCGTCCGGGAGGTCGTTCGACGCTAGTGATTATACCTGACGGGGTTTCGCGTGGCGAAGGGGAACCCGACGATCGTAACCGTTCACGCCCGTTGGGGGAGGAGTGACGGCTTCTAACCGCTGCGGGCTGCACCACGAAGTCGAGCACGCCGCGGCCCTTGTTGGCGGCACGACGCCACCACGGTGAGCATCCGCTCGACGGACCGGCTGCCCCGCTCGCTGTCCGTTCCGGCACTCGTCGTCCGCCGGCACACGGCGTGACGCACCGCCCGCTCGGCCGCGTTGTTCGTCGGCTCCACCCCGTACCGATCCGTCGTCCGCACCCCCGGCGTCGGCCTCGTCCATCCCGAAAGAGGGGACGACCGAAAAGGCCACGCTGCTCACCCTGGTCAAGTACTCGAAGGCGGACACGACCGACCTGGAAGCGGTGGTGAACGGCGGGCTGAACTCGTTCAAGTTCGAGATGAAGTCGAAGTGATCCGCCCGCCGGCGACGACACGGTGGCAGGTCGGGTTGAACACCCCTCGCGGTTTCAGCCAGCCGTGGGGCGGGCGCTCCCCCCTCACCCCAACCGGCACAACCGCCAGCCGTTTCCCAGGTTCCATTCTTTTCTCAGATGGGCGAACCCCCCACCCGCCGCCTACAACTTCCTTCCAACCGCCCTCTCACTCACCCACGTCCCCACGAGACACACCGTGTCCCGCACCCTCCGCACCCTCCGTTGGCCGCTGCTCGGCCTGCTGGCCGCCGCCGTCGTCGCCATCCCGGCGCCCGGCCTGTCGCAAGACAAGACCCCGCCGCTCACGCCGGCCGAGAAGCAGAAGCAGATCGACGACCTGAAGAAGCAGATGGACGACCTGCAGAAGAAGATCGCCGAGCTGGAGAAGCCCGGCACGCTCACGCTCACCGCCGCCGAGTCTGCACCCCCACCGGTGGTGGAAGGGGCCATCCCGGCCGACGTGTCAAGTCAGTTCAAGTGGCGGAACATCGGCCCGGCGAACATGGGAGGGCGGGTGACGGCGCTGGCCGTGAACGAGGACGACCCGACCAACTATTGGGTGGCCACCGCGTCCGGCGGGCTGCTCAAGACCGTCAACAACGGCACCACCTTCGAGCACCAGTTCGACACGCAGACCAGCGTCAGCATCGGCGACGTGGCGGTGTCGGCGAGCAACCCGCAGATCCTGTACCTGGGCACCGGGGAGAACAACCCGCGGAACTCGGTGAGCTACGGCGACGGGGTGTACAAGAGCGAGGACGGCGGCAAGTCGTGGAAGAACGTGGGGCTGAAGAAGTCGTTCCAGGTGGGCAAGGTGCTGATCCACCCGAAGGACCCGAACGTGGTGTACGTCGGGGCGCTCGGCCGTCTGTACGGGGCGGGCGGCGAGCGGGGCGTGTACAAGACGGAAGACGGCGGCAAGAACTGGACCCGCGCGTGCTTCGTCGACGAGAACACTGGCGTCATCGACATGCGGATGGACCCGACCGACCCGACCGTCATCGTCGCCGCCTTCTGGGACCACAAACGCGACGGGCACGACGGCTTCTTCGGCGTCTCGCCGGTGCCCGACAGTTACGGCCCGGTGGTCACGCACGGGGCGGGCGGCGGGCTGTACAAGACGGCCGACGCCGGCAAGACGTGGAAGAAGCTGACCGACGCCAAGCTGAACAACGGCCTTCCGACGGGGAAGCTCGGCCGCATCGGGCTGGACTACGGCCGCAAAACCAAAGGCCTGCTGTACGCCATCATCGACACCGAGAAGGTGGGCACCGGCACGGCGTCGGCCGCCTACTTCGGCGCCGTCATGGACCCGGCCCCGGAGAAGGGCGGGGCGAAGCTGGTGAGCGTCACCGCCGACAGCCCGGCCGCCAAAGCCGGCCTGAAGGACGGCGACGTGGTGACCAAAGTGGGCGACACCAAGATTGCGAACGACGACGAACTGGTGAACAGTTACGCCACCAGCAAGGCGGGCGACAAGCTGAAACTGACGGTGGTCCGCGACAAGAAAGAGCAGATGATTGAGATCACGCTGGGCACCCGCCCCGGTGAGGGCGGCCCGGCCGCCACGGCCGCCGTGCCGAGCGTCGGGTTCACCCAGGGCCGCGCCCAGACGGCCGGCGTGCTGGTGGGCACCGTCACCGACAACGGCCCGGCGGACAAGGCGGGGATGAAGGAAGGCGACCTGATCGTCGCCGTAGACGGCAAGCCGGTGGAGGGCCTGCAAGACCAGCGGACCATCCTGGCGACCAAGAAGGAAGGCGACAAGGTGAAGGTGAAGGTGAAGCGGGGCGAGGAGACGAAGGAACTGGAAGTGACGCTCGGCCCGCCGGTCGCCGGCGGTGGCGGCGGTGCCGGTGGTCCGGCCCGCGGGCAGTCGGCCAGTTCGCCCTACGGCATGGGCCTCGGCGGGCAGCAGGCGAACGTGCAAGGCCGCCAGGGCAAGGACGGCTACCAGACGGGCGGGGTGTACGTGAGCAAGGACAACGGCGAGAAGTGGGAGCGGGTGAACAGCCTGAACCCGCGGCCGATGTACTTCAGCCAGATCCGGGTGGACCCGAGCGACGAGAACACCGTCTACGTGTTGTGCGACACCCCGCCGCCGGGCCAACAGGGCGGGCCCGTCTACGTGAGCACCGACGGCGGCAAGCGGTTCGAGAACGTGGCCACCGCCCGCGGGGTGCACGCCGACGCCCACGCCCTGTGGATCGACCCGAAGGACGGCCGGCACCTGATCATCGGGTGCGACGGCGGGTTCTACGTGACGTACGACAAGGGCAAGAAGTGGGACCACCTGAACAACTTCGCCCTCGGCCAGTTCTACCACGTGGCGGTGGACAACCGCAAACCGTACCGCGTGTACGGCGGGCTGCAAGACAACGGCAGTTGGGGCGGGCCGAGCGACACGCTCAAGAGCACCGGGCCGGTGAACGAGGACTGGGTGTTCGTGAGCGGGGGCGACGGGTTCGTCTGCCGGGTGGACCCGACCGACCCGGACCTGATCTACACCGAGAGCCAGGGCGGGGCGATCAGCCGGCAGAACTTCCGTACCGGGCAGGGCGGGAGCATCCGCCCGGCCCCGGTGAAGGAGGGCGAGCCGCTCCGCTTCAACTGGAACACCCCGTTCATCCTGAGCAGCCACAACTCGAGCATCTTCTACAGCGGCGCGCAGTACGTGTTCCGCAGCGTGAAGAAGGGGGCCGACCAGAAGCCCATCTCGCCCGACCTGACCCGCACGAAGGCCGGCAGCATGGTGGCCCTGGGCGAATCGCCCCGCAACCCGGACATCCTGTGGGCGGGCACCGACGACGGCTTCTTGTGGGTGACGAAGGACGGCGGGGTGAAGTGGGACAACGTGACCGACAGCGTGAAGAAGGCCGGGCTGCCCGACTTCCGGCACGTGGCGTCGGTCGAGCCGTCGCGGGATAAGGCCGGCCGCTGCTACGTGGCCTTCGACGCCCACCGCTCGGACGACGACAAGCCGTACCTGTTCGTGACGGACGACTACGGGGCGACGTGGACGAACATCACCAACAACCTGCCGGCGTTCGGCAGCACCCGCGTCCTGCGGGAGGACGTGAAGAGCACGAACGTGCTGTACTGCGGCACCGAGTTCGGCGCGTACGTGTCGATCAACAAGGGGAACAGTTGGGCCAAGCTGGGCGGCAACCTGCCGACGGTGGCCTGCCACGAGTTCGCCCAGCCGACGACCGCCGACGAGCTGGTGGTCGCCACCCACGGCCGCAGCGTGTGGGTGCTCGACATCAACGCCGTCCGCCAGATGAGCGGCACGGTGCTGAAGACGCCGGTCACGCTGTTCACCCCGTCCACCGCCACCCGCTGGCGGCTGAACCCGAACGGCCGCTCGCCGTACAGCGAGACCGACCGCAAGTTCGCCGGCGACAACCCGACCCGCGGCGCGGCCATCGACGTGCTGGTGACGACCGCCGGCAAGAAGGCCACGCTGAAGGTGGTGGACGTGACCGGCAAGACGGTGTGGGAGTACGGCGCGCAGGGTGGGGGCGGGTTCGGCGGCGGTCGCCTCGGCGGCGGCGGTCAGGGTGGCGGCGGCGGTGGTGCGAACGCCACGCGGCCGACGGCCAAGCCGTTGCACGAGGCCGGCCTGCACCGCATCCGGTGGTCGATGGCCGGCGGCCAGGGCGGGGCGGTGAAGGCGGGCGTGTACAAGGTGGTGTACACCCTGGACGACAAGGAGTACCCGCAGGCGATCACCGTCGAACTCGACCCGAACCTGCCGAAGGACGCCATCGTCGTCGAGATGGAGGAGGTCGAGGAGGGCGACGAGCAAGGCACGGCGAAGCGGGATCGTTGAGCCGCGGTCTGGTGTTGTAGGGCGGGTCGAGCGGCCGGGGATCGCGGTGGCATTCACGAGAACTCGGGGAGCGTCACCCCATCGGCCACC
>JANNVG010000994.1:0-3913 GCA_031414395.1 Fimbriiglobus sp. | reverse complement strand
GGTTTTTGGGGCGGGGGGGTGTTTAATTTGGCGATACAACCCCGACGCGCGGCGCCCGCCTGGGTGGGGTTTTTTCTTCCCCCGCACCCTGGCGGCCGCGGCTCGTAGTCATCCCATGCCCCGCGTGCAACTCGAAGTGTGTGTCCAATCGGTCGACGACGCGGTCGCCGCGGTGGAGGCCGGGGCCGACCGGCTGGAACTGTGCGTCGGCTTGGTGGTCGGCGGGATGACCCCCGGCCTGCAGCGGTACACGCGGGTCCGGCGGGCGACCCGCCTGCCGGTGGCGGTGATGATCCGCCCGCACGCCCGCGGGTTCGTGTACCCCCCCCTTCAACTCCACCGCATGATCGCCGACATGGAACCGTTCCGCCCACTCGCCCCGGTCGCGTTCGTGTTCGGCACCCTCACCGCCGACCGGCGGATCGACACCGACGCGGCGGCGAAGCTGGTATCAGCCTGTGGGTCGGTGCCGGCCGTCTTCCACCGGGCGTTCGACGAGGTGAACGACAAGCCGGCGGGGCTGGAGGAGTTAATCCGCCTGGGGTTCACCCGCGTGCTGACGAGCGGCGGGGTGGGAACCGTTCCCGACCACCTGCCGCAGTTGAAAGCACTGGTGGCCCAGGCGGCGGGGCGGATTCAGGTGATGCCCGGCGGCGGCGTGACGGCCGACACCGCCGGCGGGGTGGTACAATTCACCCGATGCGAACACCTGCACGGCTCGTTCAGCGAACCCCACGGCCACAGGCGGCGCACCAGCCGGGATGCGGTGGCGGCGGCGCGGGCGGCGGTGGACGCGGCGGGGTGAATCATCGGCCGACCCCCCACCCGCCGGGTTCGCTCCGCGAACTCCGGCGACCTCCCCCCCCGGGGGGGAGGTGGGGGTTCTGGCTAGTCGGTCCCACACACCTTGACGCGAACACCAGCCACCCTCACCTCCCCCCCTGTGGGGGAGGTCGGAGGAACCGCAGGTTCCTCCGGGTGGGGGGTATCGAACTACCCCGGCGGGACGGGCGGGCCGATGGCCTCCGGGTGGTGCCGCACGATCTCCCCTTCCACAAGGTAAATCACGTCCTCGGCGATGGCGGTGGCGTGGTCGGCGATCCGCTCCAGGTGGCGAATGGCCGAGAACATGGCGATGCCCGGCAGCACGCGGTCGGGCGAATGCTTCATCTGCTCGCCGATCCACTCGATGATCTGGCGGTTGTCGGCGTCCACCTCGTCGTCCAGTCGCACCACCTGGCGGGCGGCGACGGCGTTCTGGTTGACGAACGAGTCGAGCGCCCGGCGGACCATGTCGGCGGCCACGGTGGTCATGTGGGCCAGCCGCTCGGGGATGGGGAAGTGCGGCGGGGAGGACAGCTCGACGGCCCGCTCGGCGATGCCCACGGCCAGGTCGCCCATGCGTTCCAGGTCGGTGCTGATGAGCATGACGGCCGTCGTCCGCCGCAGGTCCACCGCCACCGGCTGGTGGAGCGCCAGCATCTTCAGGCACTCCTCGAACACCTCGTTCTCCAGCAGGTCGATTTCGGTGTCCCCGCTGATCGCCCCGGCGGCGGCGTCCGGGTTCCGCTCCCGCAGGGCGCGGATGGCCGAGTAGATGGCCGCCTCCACGCACCCGGCCATTTTCAGCACGAGCGCCTGCAACCGCTCCTGATCCCGCTGCATGTGCTTGGTCATCGGGTCAACCGGACGGAGTGGGAACTGCGAATGGTGGATTATTGCCCGCCCGCGCGAAAATTCCACCCGGTCAGTGGGGAGAATGAAGAAGAGTTCACCGGCGGGAGGGCGGTATGACCCCACTCCCGCCGATCGTGTTCGCGTTCGCCGACGCGGTGGTGCGGAGCCGGCTGGCCGACCGGACCGTCGTCGACGCCCACCTGAGTGCCGTCACGCCCACGGTGGAAGCGTTCGCCGAGCGGCTCCGCGCCGCCGGCGTACTCACCCTGTTTCAGGCGCACAAGCTGCTCGCCGGGCGGTGGCAGGGGCTGGTGATCGGGCCGTACCAGTTGCTCTGCCCGATCGCCCGCGGGGGCAGCGGGATCGTGTACCTGGCCCGCGACACCCGCCGCCCGGCCGGGGAATCGACCCCCCGCGTGGTGGCGCTGAAAGTGCTCTCCCCGCAGCGGGCGAAGGACGAACCCCGCACCCTCGCCCGCTTCCGCCGCGAGATGGAACTCGGCCGCCGCATCCCCGCACACCCGCACCTGGTCCGCACGTTCGACAGCGGGGAGAGCGGCGGGGTGCATTACATCGCGCTGAGCTACGCGCCCGGCAAGACGGTCCGCGGGGCGGTGAACGCCGAGGGGCCGCTGAGTGTGCCGCGGACGACCCGCGTGTTCGCCGACGTGGCCCGCGGGCTGTTCGCCGCCCACGCCGCCGGGATCATCCACCGCGACGTGAAGCCGAGCAACGTCATCCTGTCGTCCACCGGCCGCGGCACGCTCCTCGATTTCGGCTTCGCCCTCCGCCGCGGGGAGACGCCGACCGCCGCCGACGCGGAAGTGATCGGCGGGCGGGGGTACACGCTGGGCACGGCCGACTACCTGCCGCCCGAACAGGCAACGAACGCGGTGGCGGTGGGCGCCGAAACCGACATCTACTCGCTCGGGTGCAGCCTGTACTTCACCCTCGCCGGCCGCCCGCCCTTCCCCGGCACGAACACCCGCACGAAGATCCGGATGCACCAGACGGTTGACCCGCTGCCGCTGGTGTCGCTGAATGCCGGCGTGCCGGCCGAGCTATCGGCGGTCATCGGGTGGATGATGAACAAGCGGCCGGAGGACCGCCCGCAGACGGCCGAGATGGTGGCGGACGAACTGGACCGCTGGGCCGAGCCGGCGCTGCCGACGGCGGCGCGGCTGAGCTACGACGCGGCGTGGGAGGCGACGATGTTGGAACGGGTGGAGGCGACGTGGACCGCCCACCGCCCGCCGACGGACGAGGTGATTACGCTGACGCCGGATGCGGAGTAGGTGCCGCTTGCCGAGCGGCACACTGGAACCGGGAACGCAGTGACCGGGTGTGTCATGAGACCCCACTCACTACGTTCGGGGTTCCAGAGTGCCGCTCGGCAAGCGGCACCGACTATGGCTCACTTCTTCAGCTTCACCCGCGCCCACTCCTCGTGGAACAGCCCGCTCCCCTTGGTCGATTCGAACTTCGTCGGGCGGGGCTTGTCGGCCGGGCCGTAGCACAGCTTCAGGGCGTCGGCCGTCACCTCATAAATGCCGTGGACCTTCTTCCCCTCGCCCAGCCCGCTGGCGATGGTGAGGGTGAACGTGCCGCCCTTCTCGTCCACCGCCAGGGCGGCCACCGACAGCCGCTTGCCCACCAACTCCACCGGGTCGGTGATGATGTACAGCTTGTACTCGCCATTCTCGACCGACAGGCGGATGGCCTCTTTGCTCTTGGCGTCGGCCATCATCTCGGCCCCGTCGCACAGGCACGACTTCGGCGCCCACACGCCCACCCACTCCTTCGGCGTGGGGGCGGGCGGGTCGCCGGCGGGCAGCTTGTTCACCGGCGCGGGCACCTGCGCCGCCGCCTGCGGCTCCGGCCCGCACCCGACCGCCGCCATCGCCGCCACCGTTCCGCCGAGCAGGAGTAGTTTGCGCACGCCGTACCCTCCGCGAATCGCGTGGGCGGCTTATGCCGACACCGGCCGGACAGGTCAACCGGAGTCCGCCCGGTGACTGGGTTGTGCAGCGGTGCATTTGGGGTGGTTCGCGTTGGGTGGGTCCGAGCGAGCGGAGCGAGCCGAGACCCACGAAGTTCACGTCGTCCGTGGGTCTCGGCGCGCTACCCACCCGCGGACCCCCCCAACCCCCACCACCCCAACAGCACCCCAGCACCACCCAGCGGCGGCGGGCGGGCCGGGGGGTTCGCGGGTGCGGGGGCGGGATTCTTAACCTCC
>JANNVG010000993.1:0-5385 GCA_031414395.1 Fimbriiglobus sp. | reverse complement strand
ACTCCCTCGCCAACGCCGTTCCTTCCAACCCCGCCGTCGGCACCTGGTCGGGGGACGTGGTGTTCAACACCCAGAAGGCGTTCGCCGTCAACCCCGCCAACCCGACCCGCGGGTACGACGTGTACACCACCGCCCTGCACGAGGCCGGGCACGTGTTCGGCCTGGACCACTCGGCCGACCCGGCGTCGGCCATGACGGAAGGGTACACGGGCGTGAAGGCCGGGCTGACCGCCGCCGACATCGCCGGGGGGCAGGCGGCGTACGGGGTTCGCTCCGCGGATCGGTACGAGGGGGCGACGGGCAACGACACCTTCGCCACCGCCACCGCCCTGCCGCCGAATCTGTACCAAGTGCTGACGGGGGATCTGACCCGTGTCGGCGACGCGGACGTGTTCAGCTTCACCCTGCCGGCCGGGGCGAACAAGCCGACCGTCACCCTCCGCACCGCCGGCATCAGCTCGGCCGTCGCCACCATCGAGGTGTACGACTCGACGGGCAACCTGGTCGCCAAGAGCGGCCCGACCGACCCGCTCCGCGCGAAAGACTTCACCCTCACCCTCTCGAACGCGAAAGCGGACACTCGGTATTTCGCCCGCGTGTCGTCCCCGAGCACCGACGTGTTCGCCGTCGGCCGGTATCTGCTCACCCTCAACCTGGACTCGGTGAAGGTGAACGGGAGTCAGAAGGCGGTCGAGGACCGGGGCACGAACGAGACGCTCGCCGCCGCCTCCGACATGCCGAACTGGTCGGCCGAGAAGCACGACCGGTTCCGCGTCACCGGCAAGTTGGAAGGGAAGGCGGACGTGGACGCCTACCGGCTGACCGCCCCGGTGGTGCCGGCGGCCGACGCATTGCAAATCGAAGTGCGGAACCTGCGGAGCAACCGCACCGCCCCGGACGTGAAGGTGTACGACGGGAACGGCAACCCGCTCGTGGTCCAGGTGCTCGAGTCGGGCAACTCCAAGACCACCCTCCAGATGCTCGGCATGAGTCGCGGGGCGACGTACTTCGTCGTCGTCCGCTCGCCGGACGGTACGGACGCCAGCGGCGACTACCAACTGAACGTCTCCTTCACCGCCCCCGTCGTTCGCGGGCTGACTCAACTCGACAGCGGGGTGCTCAACTCCTATGTGACCGAGGCCGAGGGGCGGTTGGTCCTCGAGAACGCCCGCCTGGTGCAACTGTCGCTCAACGTGTCCGCGGCCTCGCTCGCCGACTCGGTGGTGACGTTGCAGGTGTTCCGGGTCAACGAGAACACATCGGGTGGGGGTGGCGATGACGACGATGACGACGATGACGGCGGCAGTTCGGATCTGGTCGGGGAGTGGGCGGTGAACCCGCTCACGGGGCAGGTGAACGGGGCGGTGCTGCTCCCCGCGGGTGAATACCAGGTGGTGGTGTCGGTAGCCAGCAAAAAGGGGCAGTCCGCTCCGACGGTGCGGTACTGGCTGTTCGGGGCGGTGAGCAGCGACCCGATCGGCCCGACGGCGCCGACCACCGGCACCCTGCCGGGCACCACCTCGCCCCCCACCAGCCCGCCGCCGCCCCCGCCGCCGTCGTACACGTACACCGGCGGCACCACGCCGACCACCACGACCGTCGGTTACGGGTACAAGTCCTGACCGTCGGGGCGTGTACCCACTCGGCCACCCCGCCCACTCGCCGTACCAGGTCGGCCACCTGGGTTTCCAGGTCCACCACCTGCCGCAGCTTCATGCCCACCTCCAGCACCGCCTTCGCCGCCGCCAACCCGGCCGCCGTGAGCAGCCCGCACGTCCGCTCGCTCAGCCCCGCCCGCGCCGCCACCACCCGCCGGCGGAACTTCTCGTCCGCCAGCTTCCGCCGCACCGAGCTAATTAGCCTGAATTACAGGCACTTCTGACGGGAGGGCGGGGGACTGTCGATCCGGAGGTTGCGGGTTCGAGTCCCGTCGCCCTCGCTGCAGAATCTCCCCGGAAGCCGTGTGAAACCCCTGAGCCGTCAGGGGCTTTCCCCACCTCCACCCATCACTCCCTCGCCACCACGGTGTCGTACAGGCCGTAGTGGGTCAGCCCCTCGTGGCTTTCCACGCCGGTGTAGCGCAACGAGGCGTCCTCGTACCGGCGGAAGGCGAACACCGCCTGGTTCATCTGCTCGGTGTTGAACACCTTCAGCCGCACCAGCAGGTGGAAGTCCGCCACGCTCAACCCCGTCACGGTGGCGAACAGGTCCGGCTCCAGCTTGGTGATGACATCCTGAAGGGTGTTCTCCCGCAAGTCGGTCAGGTACATGAACGCCGGAATCCGCGTGGCGAACTTGATCAGCTTCTCCTGGATCAGCTTCCGCTTCGCCGTATACTCCCTCTCCGCTTCGGACAGTTCCTTCTTCTGCTTGTCCGTCAGCCCTCCCTTCTTGCCCTCGTTCTGAATGGCTTTCAACTTCTCACTCTGGTTGATGACCGTCTCGATGATGTTGTCGCCCAGCGCCCGCCACCCCTCGATGCGCTTGACGGCGGCCATCGCCTCGGGGTCGTCCAACACGCGGCGGAGGGTGTCGTTGTCCACGTTCACGAGTTGCGCGCTCTCCCACTTGCGGGCCAGCAGGGTGGCCGACGTGCCCGACATGGCGATGTCCAGGATGCCGCCCGCGTCGATCTGCGTCATGTTCGCCCCGTCGAAGGCGAGCACGGGCAGGAACGACACCAGATCCCGAACCGCGTTCTCCGGGTTCGCCTCGTGCGGCGACAGGCCGATGCCGTACTCGGACAGTTGCCGCAGCGCGCGGGTGGGCGCGAAGTCGAACACGAAACAGACCGGCTTGAGCACCTCTTCCTCGTGCGGGTTGTCGCCGTTCGGGTTCTTGATGCTCCACGGCGACTGCACCCGGAACGCCGCCTGGAAGTAGCTCTCCGGCGACTTCAAGTTGCGAAGCATCAGGATGGACGACCACTGCGGCACCGTCACCCCGGTGGTCAGCTTGCCGCACGACAGGGTCATGGTCTTGGTGTCGAACCCGCTGCCGATGGCCTCCCGCACGGGCGGGAGCGCGGCGAGGCCGATGCCCGCGGCGGCACCGGCGGCGACGATCACCGTGTACTCGTGCCAGAACGTGTTGTGCTTCTCGGCCAGCAGGTTCGCCATCGCGCGGCACGCCGCCACGTTCGGCAAGAACCAGAACGAGTGTTGCAAGTACGGCAGCAGTCGCACGTCCGAGTACGGGAACGGCGGGCGGGTGCCGGCCTTCAACAGTTCGACCGACTGGAGCAGGTGCCCGCCGCGGATGATGTCCAGCCACTTTTGCACGTCGCTCTTGTGCTTGAACTCCGCCGCCGTGCCGCTGCCCGTCGCCTCGAAGAAGGCGTTCAGGTCGAACTCGTCGAACTGCCCGCCGCTCGCCACCGCCAGCAGCTCGTCCGGCATCTGGTATGTCAGCAGCCGCATCTGTGGCAGCGCCGCGTAGGGGTTCCGCTCGTCCGGGTGCTCCGCCGCGAACTCGGCCCTCGCCCGCTGCTCGTCGGTGTACGTCCAGTTGAAAATCTGCTCCTCGATGAACTCGCCGCTCGCCAGTGCGCGGAACGGCGTGCCGGACAGGTACAGGTACGCCCGCGTGGTGATGGGCAGGAACTCGGCCTCCTTCTCGGACAGCTCGCCCAGGTCCACGTTCACCCCGTCCAGCCCCTTGCCGTACTCCAGCGCCGTTTCCTTCTTGGCGTCCGCCTCCTCTTCCCCCTCGAACAGTTCCTTCGCCGTCTCCCGCCACGCGCCGAAGTGGTACTCGTCGAACACCACCAAATCCCAATGCAGGGTGTGAATCCACTCGTTCTTCGGCTTGATGTTGCCCGCCGCGTCTTGGCCGAGCAGGTCTTGAAACGAGCCGAAGTAGACGAGCGGCTTGGCGGACGCCTTCGCCGGGTCGCCGCCCGACGACTTCGACAGGTACTGCCACCCGTCGAAGTCCACGTGCGATTCCAGGTCCGTCTTCCAGGCGTCCTCGACGGCCGGCTTGAACGTCACCACCAGTACCCGCTTGGCGGCCAGCTTCTTGGCGAGCTGGTACGTCGTGAACGTCTTGCCGAACCGCATCTTCGCGTTCCACAGGAACCGCGGGACGGCGGTCTTGTCCTCCGTCCAGATCGACCGGAAGTAGGCGTGCGACTTGTCCACCGCGTCGGCCTGCTCCCGCCGCATCGGGAACGTCTCGTGGTGCGTGCCGCTGAACCGTTCGCCCGAGCGCAGTTCGGCGAGCACGGTCTTCACGTCCGCCAGCGAACACCGCATCCACTCCAGCGTGGGGTTGGCGAACCCCTTGCCGACGAGCGCCCGCCGCACCTCGTGGTCGCTGAACGGGGTGCCGTCGTGTCGCTCGGCGGACTCGTCCAGCTCGATGGTGTAGTTCTTGATGGCGGCCGTCTTCAGTTGCTCGGCCACCCGCTTCTTCACGTCGCGGGCGGTCTGGCCCACCTTGAGCAACCCGGCGTGCGCCGCGTCGGCGATCGAGTAGGCGTACACCCGCAGCCGCGCCGCCGCCGGCTTCGCCACGAGGATTTCGTCGATGGGTTTGGTCACGGGTGGGCCTCTCGTTCGGGGCATCGCGGGGGGGTGGGGTGGCTGCTCACGCGGACAAGCCGGACACCTCCACCCGAACCAAAAGCTGTCACTGACGTTCGGGAACGGAATGCCAATCGAACCACCGAGCAGGCCGAAGGCCTGAGAGTTCTCAGCCCAGGGCAACGCCCTGGGTGGTCGGACCCAACCACCCGGCAGGCTGAAGGCCTGCGACCCATCAATCCCAGACGTACCGTTCGTCCCATTCCCTCCCGTTCCGGCGGAGCAACTCGCGGTACTCGTCCTGGAAGGTGCGGGTGCGGTGGTGTTCCTCTTGGGTGGCGACGTACTCCCGCACGGCCGGCACGTTCTCCGCACTGACGGCGAAAATGCCGTACCCGCTCTGCCAGTAGAAGGCGGGGTGAACGTGTTCCTTCGCCCACTTCGACGACGACTTCTTCACTTCTTCCACCACTTTGCTCATGGCGAGCGTCCTCGACAGGCCGAACAGCAGGTGAACGTGATCGGCCACCCCGCCCACCAGAACCACCGGGCAGTCGAGGGCGTTCAGGGTGCCGGCGAGGTAGCTGAACGTGCGCTCCCGACAGTCCGGGCGGAGGTACGGCTCGCGGTGTTTGGTGCTGAACACCAGATGGACGGCGACTTGGGCCAGAGATTGAGGCACGGCAGACCTCCCGGAATCCGCTGAACACTCTCAGGCCTTCAGCCTGCGGGGCGGTTGGCGTTGCGTCCCCAGGGCGTTGCCCTGGGCTGAACACTCTCAGGCCTTCGGCCTGCGGGGCGGTTGGCGTTGCGTCTGAATGACAGACCGTGAGGGCGGACCACCTACAGGCCGAAGGCC
>JANNVG010000992.1:0-1989 GCA_031414395.1 Fimbriiglobus sp. | reverse complement strand
CGCGGCGAACCGATCACCATTTGCTCACTGCTGGCAATCGGCGATCACCGCCCGCACGTCGGCGTCCGGCACGTCGGCCACCAGTTCCACCCCGCCGGCCGCCTTCGGCAGCACGAACCGCATCTTCCCGCCCACGTTCTTCTTGTCGCGGCGCATCACGTCCAACAGCGCTTCCACCGGCCATTCGGGTTTCACCGCCGTCGGCAACCCGAACGCCGTCAGCAACGCCCGCTGCCGTTCGCCCAACTGCGGGCCGACTCGCTTTAGTCGTTCGGCCAGTTTCCACGCACACACCATGCCGGCCGCCACCGCCTCGCCGTGCAGCCACGCGCCGTACCCGCCGACCGCCTCGAAAGCGTGGGCGAACGTGTGCCCGTAGTTCAGGACCGCCCGCAGGCCGGTCAACTCGAGCTCGTCTTGCTCCACCACGTCGGCCTTCAGCCGGCAACTGCGGCTCACGATGTGCCGCACCGTCTTCGGCTCTTTGGCCAACACCGCCGCCGTGTACACTTCCAAGTAGTTGAACAACTGGGCGTCCAGAATCACGCCGTACTTCACCACCTCGGCCAGCCCGCTGCGGTACTCGCGGTCGGGCAGGGTGGCGAGGGTGCCGGGATCAATCCACACGCCGGCCGGCTGGTGGAACGCGCCGATCAGGTTCTTCCCCTTCGGGTGGTTCACGCCCGTCTTCCCGCCGACGCTCGAATCGACCATCGCCAGCAGGGTGGTGGGCACCATGAGCAGGGGCAGCCCGCGGTTGTACGTGGCGGCCACGAACCCGGCCAGGTCGCCCACCACGCCCCCGCCGACGGCCACCACCGGCGTGCGGCGGTCGGCGGTCATGTCGGCCAGCTTGTCGAACAGGAAGGCGGCGGAGAACAGGTTCTTCGACTGTTCGCCGGCGGGGATGAGGCTGGTTTCGACGGTGAATCCGGCGGACGTGAGTTGTTCGCGGGCGGCTTGAACGTGCCGCTCGACGTTGGTGTCGCCCACAATCAGGGCGGCGGTGGCATCCGGCAGGTGGCGGCGGGCGAACGCCCCGAGGCCGGCCGGGTCCGACCCGACGGCGATGTCGTAGGCCCGCGGGCCGAGGTGTACGCGAACGGTGTGCATGAGCAAATTGTAGGGCGGGCCGAGCAGGTCCGTCAGGACCGCGAGCCCCGCCGTCACGTTCGAACACGGCGGGTCTTTGTAGGGCGGGCCGAGCGGGTCCGTCAGGACCGCGAGCCCCGCCGTCTTGAATCACTGGCGGGGCTTGTTTCGCTGACGCGAAACTGCGGCCCGCCCTACGAGAACACCGCCGCACCGTAGGACCGCGAGCCCGTCGCCAACTCCTCTCGCTACAATGTGTCTCACCGTGGCGGGGTCGTGCCATGCCGAATTACCGTCGGCGGTTTGTTCCCGGTGGCACGTACTTTTTCACCGCCGTCACGGCCGGACGGCGTCCCATCCTCACGACCGACCTCGCACGCCCGATCCTGCGCGGGGCACTCGACGGCGAACTCGCCCGCACGCCGTTCGACCTGAACGCGATTGTCCTCCTGCCCGATCACATCCACACCCTCTGGACGCTCCCCGACGGCGACTCCGCGTACCCGCTCCGCTGGAAGCGGATCAAGGAGAGGTTCACCCGCGGATACCTCGCGGCCGGCGGGTCGGAATCCGGAAACCCGTCGCGCGGAGCCGGGCGCGGGAGGAACGTGTGGCAGCCGCGGTACTGGGAGCACGTCGTTCGAGACGAAGACGATTTCAAACGATGCCTGGACTACATTCACTGGAACCCGGTCAAGCACGGGCTGGTGAAGCGGGTGCGCGATTACCCCTGGTCGTCGTTCTTCGAGTGGGTGGACCGCGGGGAGTACGACCTGAACTGGGGCGCGGGTGAGGTGGGTGACATTCCCGGCGCCGAGTGGGATTGACGGCGGGGCGACCAGGCGCACCAACACACCGTAGGGCGGGCCGAGCGGGTCCGTCAGGACCGCGAGCCCC
>JANNVG010000991.1:0-7553 GCA_031414395.1 Fimbriiglobus sp. | reverse complement strand
TTGGAGGAGGCGGTCGGTCGGGTCGGTGGAGTCGTTCATGACTCGGGTCTCGGGATGCGGCAGGGGGCCGCCATCATCCCCGACCCGGCTCACTGGCGGAAGTCGAACCGATGGGTAGGATTCGATTCGCCGGACGCCTTAGTACTACAGCGCCGGTTATCGTAACCCTTTACGCTGGTGTGATCTGGGGTACAACTCGGGTCGGGATCGCACCCGGCCGGAGAACGACATGGACGCCAAGGAACTGCGGCGGCTGAGGCCCGAGTTGGAGTCGTACCTCGACCGCTACGCCCCCCTGTTCGGTCGGCCGGAGGCTCAGGGGCACGCCCGCCGGTTCGTCCACGGGTTGCTCTTGGGCGGTGAGCGCCGCAGCGTCGAGAACATCGCCGAGGCCATCGACGGGAGTGTCGTCCGCTCCCTCCAGGCGTTCATCACCGCCGCCCCGTGGGACGCGCAGGCGGTGCTGGGGGAACTGCGGCGGCAGGTGGCGGCCGAGTGGGGCGACCCGGACGCCGTACTCATCGCGGACGAGACCGGGTTCCCCAAGAAGGGGGTGAAGTCGGTCGGGGTGAAGCGGCAGTACTCGGGCACCCTGGGGCGGACGGAGAATTGTCAGGTGGGGGTGTTCCTCACCTACTCCGGCCCCCGTGGGCACACCCTGGTGGACCGGCGGTTGTTCCTGCCGAGTGAGTGGGCAGCGGATCGCCCGCGACGGGCTGAGGCGGGGGTGCCGGAGGGGGTGATCTTCCGCACCAAGCCGGCGTTGGCCCTGGGAATGGTCGCCGACGCGATCGCGTCTGGGATGCCGTTCCGGTGGGTGGCCGGGGACAGCGTGTACGGGGACAGCCCGACCTTCTGCCAGGGGGTGCGGGCGTTGGGCAAGTGGTACGTGCTCGACTCGTCGGCCGACGCGCGGGTGTGGACGAGCGAACCGCAGGTGGTCCCGCCGGGGCAGAAACCGGCCCGCGGGCGAGCGACGACGAAGCCGCGGGTGACGACCAGGCCGGTGCGGGTGGACGAGGTGGCAGCCGGGTTGCCGGGTTCGGCCTGGCGACGGGTGACGGTGGCCGAGGGGAGTCAGGGGCCACTGATGTACGAGGACGCTGAACTGCCGGTGTGGTTCAGCGAGGAGGGGTGGCCGTCCGGGCCGGAGCGGTTGCTGGTGCGGCGGTCGCTCGGCCAGGAGGCGGAGGTGAAGTACCACCGGACGAACGCCCCGCCGGCGGTGCCGCTGCGGACGCTCGCCGGGGTGCGGGCGACGCGGTGGCGGATCGAGCAGGACATTCAGAACGGCAAGGGGGAGTGTGGGCTGGACGAGTACGAGACGCGGGGGTGGGTGGGCTGGCACCACCACACGGCGTTGTCCGTGTTGGCCCTGTGGTTCCTGGCCCGTCAGCGGGCGAACGGGGGGAAAAACGGCCGGCCTGACGGTGCCGGAAGTGCGAGCCGTCCTCGTTCACCTGCTCGCCCGGCGGGTGTGGGATGAGGCCGAAGTGCTGCGGTGGTCGGCGTGGCGAAGGGAGCGGAACCGGCGGGCGGCCGAGGTCATCAGAAACGCCGGGCCAGACTCGCCCGGCGTCATAGGAAACGACAAGTTGCGCTGTAGTACTAGCCCCTGCCGTTGTGCTCGCGGTCGTGCTTCTTGATCAGTTCGAGCGCGTCCTGGGCCACGCTCGCGAACGCGTTGCGGCCAGTGCTAGCGGACCACCTCGCCCGCGTCGTTGATCGCGTTCGCAGAACTGCTGACGCCAAACGGAGACGTCGCACAGCTCCCCAGAATGCCTTTACCCAACCTGCTCCGATCCGACACGCTGCGGGCGACTCGCCTCTTGGCGTTGCGCGCTTCGGTCATCTCTCGCAATGTTACGCGGACTCATCGAACCGCCGGCGGCAGCACGGGCACACCCCGTCGAACCCGCGGGACAACGCGGTGAACGCGGCGGGCTGTGGGAGGGTCATGATCGCCCGGAAGGCGAGCGGTGCCCGGTGGGCGTAGTGCCGGTAGGTGATCCCACCGACCGAGTGCCCGAGGATCTCGACCGACGACTCGGGCACGTGGGCGTCGTAGTACGTCGCACACGTCTTCCGCAGGTCCTTCAGTTCCCACGGCTCCGCTCGACCGGTTTCGACGTTCGTCCGTGGCCCGATCCCGGCGAGTTCGCACAACTCCTGAAATCTCGCGTTCGGTCGCGCCCCGCCGCCGAGGAAGACCAGCTCGTCCGGCCGCAGGTCGGGCTGCATGACGCTCTTCAGGTGGGCGTAGACGGCGCGGTTCATCGGGCGGTAAAACGCCTTGCCCGTCTTCACCCGGCGGTAGAACAGCCAGCCCCACCGGGACACTTCTTTCACCTCCCGGTCCGGCGACTGCCTCCCCACGACACGTGCCGCCACAGGATCGGCTCGTGGGCTGGGATCGACGGCCAGACGGTGCCGGTGTCCAGCCCGTAGTTGAAGAACACCACCAGCGCGGCCCGCCAGTACAGGCCCACCGGGCCGGGGGCGTCCCACCCCCGCGGCCGCCGCATCCGGTGGGTGGCGAAGTACAGGGCATTCAGCTCAGGTTTGGTCAGGTAGTGCCGGCCGGCCACGTCCCGCTGCGGCCGCGGTTGCGGGAACCGGGGCGGGGCGTCGACCAGTTCCTGCTCCCACGCCCACGACAAGACGGCCCGTAGGTGCTCGCGGGCCTTGTTCACCGTCCTCCCCGGGTTCGTCCCGTGGTCTCCGACTGCCCGCTCGTACACCCAGTCGAGGAACTCGCGGACGTCCTTCCGCTGGAGTTCCTCGATCGGGACACCTCCACCCCACTGTTCCCACTTGCGGACCGTCGAGTGGTACTCGTTGCGGGTTCCGCGGGACAGCGACTTGGCCCGCAGGTAACTCTTCACCGCGGCGTTGAGGGTCGTCGACATGGGTCGGCTCCCGAGCCACCGGCCGTCGTCCGGTGAACCCTCCTATCAGCGGTGGCTCGCGTTCGGCGTCGTGCGCCTCCACCTCCGGTCGAAGGCGTGAAGGGAGATCGACACACCGGCACGATACCGCTCAGGTACGGGCGACCCAATGGCAGACATCGAAACGCAACGGCACTGAGCAAGTCCTGTCTGACCGACGAACGCTACGCAACTCGGCTTTCCCACACGTGTCGAGCCGACCGACGCTGGAAACGCCGAAAGGCAAATTGCCCACGGAGTGTCGGACCGACGCATGCAACACCCGGCGTTCAGGACCATGGTTTTTGAACTATATCCGTGTCACGACCTCAAACGGGGCGTTACTTTACAGATGGCCCGGAAGTCCCTCCTTCCCAACCTGTTCCGTTCGGGGAGGGGGGTTATCGCGGGTTCCAGGCGACCGAGAGCAGAGGCCCAGGACGCCCCGCTGGTGTGTCGCGCGTTTTCGTACACCCCGTTCTCGTTCGAGCAGCAGGGCGAGCCCCGCTCATGTCCCCAGTTCTATCAGTCGATTTGCCCACCATGGCCCGTGCTGGCGCGTTGCCTGGTTTGGCCGAACCGGCGACTCAGAACGTACAGGGCCGCAGAGGCCAGGAGGCACCCGCCCGCGTAGTACCACGGCAGGTTCCCGTAGCCGTCGGCCTTCGGATTGAACCCTACGTTCACGAACAGCGTCACCGCCATGATCGCGGTCAGAGACATCGCGAACATGACGTTGGACGCGGCCTCACGCCAAGACTGGGTCGCGGAACTCATCGCATACCTCCGGAATCGGGCTGGTGATGGTCGTTACGTCTGTCAGCGGGAGGAACGTCCCGCGGGCATGTGGCAAGCGGAGTCGGCCGGGTCGGGCGAACAGGTCGGGCAGAGTGCGAAGCACCGACCGGGTCAGTACGACCAGCTTCCGCTGTGGACTCACCACGGCCCGACCGGCGGACGGGGCGTACCCGCGTGCCGCAACCTCCCCGCCAATCGCCCGGTACACACCGGCGGCAGTGCAGATCGCCAGCCGGCTCCGCGGCGACAAGAACCGCAGACCCTCTTCGCCGGAGCGATAGTAGCGGTCGGCCAGTGCGAGACAGCGGCGGACCGCCGGGGCGGCGACCGCGTCGTGAAGGGGTTCCCCGTTCACGGGCACCTGCGACAGCCATTCGGCGGGGAGGTACAGTCGGCCGCGGGACCAGTCTTCGGCCACGTCGCGGGCGATGTTAGTCAGTTGCATCGCGATGCCGAGGTGCCCGGCGTGGGCCACCGCCGCGTCGTCCGTCACCCCAAGGGCGTGGCACATCATCCACCCGACGACCCCTGCGACCCGGTGACAATAGAGGAGAAGTGCGGCGGCCGTCTCGTACCGTGTGCCGCGGACGTCCATCTCGAACCCGGCGAGCAGTTCGAGCGGGTACTCGCGGGGGATGCCGCACGCGGCCACGGCCCGGCGGAGCGCGTCCGCGGCCGGGGTCGTGACCGGCCGGCCGGCGTACACGTCGGCCACCTCGACCCGCAACTCGACGAGCGCGGCTTCCGCTTCAGCCTGATCGACCGCGTCGTCGATCCGGTCGTCGGCCGCGCGGCACCAGGCGTACAGCGCCTCGGCCCGCCTCCGGGCCTGCGGCGGCAGCAAGCGCGCGGCGAGCGCGAAACTCTTCGACTGCCGGCGGATGACCTCCCGGTCGCTCATAGCCCGTGGTCCTGTTGGATGACCGAGACGGTGGCCTTCGCGGAGTTCACCACGCCCGGCACCCCGGCCCCCGGATGAGTGCCCGCGCCGACGATGTACAGGCCGGGGATCCGCGGGTCGCGGTTGCGGGGGCGGAAGTACGCACTCTGGGTCAGCCGCGGGGCGACCGAGAACGCCGACCCATGCCGGGCGTTCAACTCCGTGTTGAAATCGCCCGGCGTGAACACACGGCGGGTGACGACGTGCCGTCGCAGGTTCGGCAGTTGCTGTTCGAGGGCTTCCATGATGCGGTCGGCGTACTTCGGGCCTTCGGTCGCCCAGTCGATGTTCGCCCGCCCCAAGTGAGGGACTGGGGCGAGCACGTAGAACGCCTCCCCGCCCGGCGGCGCGAGCGACGGGTCGGTGACCGTCGGGGCGTGCAGGTAGAGGCTGAAGTCGTCGGGCAGCCGGTTCCCGTGGAAGATGTCGTCGAGCAGCCCCTTGTACCGGTTGCCGAACAGGATCGTGTGGTGGGCCAGGTCGGGGTAGCGGACGTTGGTGCCGAAGTAAATCACGACCAACGACATCGACCACTCCATGCGGTCGAGTTTGCGGACCATCGCCGCGGCGTCGGGTTCGTGCCGGTACAGGTTGGCGTAGGTGTGGTACAGGTCGGCGTTCGACACCACCAGGTCGAACGGCTCGGTCGCCGCGCCGTCCGTCGTCACGTGATGGACAGCCCTGCGGCCCTCGGCGCTGCGGTCTACCCGGATGTCGCGGACGGGCGAGTTCAGCCGCAATTCCCCGCCGAGGTCGGTGAACAGCCGCACGAACGCATTCACCAGCGCCCCGGTGCCGCCGCGGGGGAAGTACACCCCCCACTCCCGTTCGATGTGGTGGATGAGGGTGTAGACGGCGCTCGTCTCGTACGGGTTGCCGCCAACCAGCAAGGGGTGGAAGCTGAACGCCTGCCGCAGGTGTTCGTCCTTGATGAACCGCGCGACGGTGGCGTACACGCTGCGGTCGGCGCGGAGGCGGGCGAGGTGCGGGGCAGCTTTCACCATGTCCCAGAACCGCAGGAACGGCTTCGCCCCAAGCTCCACGTACCCCTTCTCGAACACCCGGCGGGAGTAGTCCGCGAACCGCCGGTAGCCGTCCAGGTCGGCCGGGCTGATGCGGCGGATCTGCTCGACCAGCCCGGCCTCGTCCTGCACGTACTCGAACCGCACCCCGTCCGGCCACACCAGCCGGTACATGGGCGTCACCGGCAGCAGTTCGACGTAGTCGGCGAGCCGCTTGCCGCCGGCCGCGAACACTTCCTCCAGGCACTCCGGGGCGGTGATGACGGTCGGGCCTGCGTCGAACGTGAAGCCGGCGTCGTGGTACACGTACGCCCGCCCGCCTGGCTTGTCGCGAGCCTCGAACAGGGTGGTGCGGACGCCCAGGGCTTGCAGCCGGCAGGCGGCCGCCAGCCCGCCAAACCCGCTCCCGATCACGGCAGCGCGTCGGTCACGCATACCGCGCCTCCAGTCGGAGAACTTCGGCCCGCAGTTCGTCCAGAGCTTGCCCAGAGGGGACGGCGGCGGCCAAGTCGGCGAACGCCGCGGCGAGCCACTCCCGGACCGGGCGTCCGGGGTCATCCCCGAGGGCGGCAAGCAGGTCGCGGGCCAGGGCCGCGGCATCCCCGGTGCCGGCGGCGAGTTTCGCCCCGCGCATTTGAAGCGCATCGAAGCGGGCGGGCGGGAGGTGCTCCGCCGCCCACACCCACGGCCACGTCACTCGGCCGTGGACCAGGTCTTCCGGGTGCTTCAGCGGGCCGGCGGCCCCCGTCAGTTCGGACAGGTCGTTCTGCATTTGCAGCCCGACACCGAGCCGCTCGCCGAACGCGGTCAGGGCGCTCACCGTCTCGTCGCCGGCCCCGCCCGCAACCGCTCCGAGGGCCGCCGCCAGAGACATCAGGCTCCCCGTCTTCCACTCGCTGATAGTGCGGGCCACGCCGGGAATGTCCGACGGGTGCAACTCCCCGACCCGTCCCGCCAGGTCGAGCGCCTGACCCTCGTGGCAGCGGCGGAGGGTTTCGGCCGTCCGGCGGTGCAGTTCCAGTTCCGCGGCGGCGGGAAGGCCGACGGTCCGGATCAACGACTGCGGCCAGAAGTACAGCCAGTTGCCGGCATTCAGGGCGACGGGCAGGCCGACCAGGTGGTGCAACGCCGCCCGGCCCCGCCGCTGCCGCGAGCCGTCCTGAATGTCGTCAACGATGAGCGAGCCGGCGTGAATCAGTTCCACGACAAAAGGGAGAGCAGCCGGCGGCGGGTCCGTTCGACCTGCGAGCTTCCAGGACAGTTCCACGAGCCGGCCGCGGAACCGCTTGCCGGGGCGGGATAGGAACTCGCGGACAGGACCGGCGAGGGCGGACTCCCAGAGCGGTTGCGGCACGCCATCGGGGGCCGGGAGAATCGACCGGACCAGGGCGGAGAGCGTGTCCGGCTCGGGGGGCGGCGGTGGAATCCGTGCCGGCTTCAGTGACTGAGTGAGAACCATGAGTTGCTCCCAGGGCGGCGGAGAGGGCGGAGCAGGTCGATCCGTGGCGGGCGACCGATGACGATTCGGGCGGCGTCGGTGGTGGTGAACTCCAGGGCGTAGAACCGAGCGAGCAAGGCCGGAGGCAGCGTGCTGTAAAGGCGGGCGAACACCTGCCATCGGGCGTCCGGCGGCACAAGTTGGAAGAGCAGGCGGTTCAGGAACCGGGCGAACCGCCACCGCGGGCGGAGTCGACGGGCGAGGGCGTCCGCGGCCGCGGCGGCCCCTTCGGGACGCTCAGACGCCACGGCCAGGGCGAACCGGAGGGCGACCCGGAACGAGTACCCGGTCGCCCGGTGGTACCAGCCGCCGGCGTACCCCCCGACGACCGGGCCCCCCGCCGGCGGGGGCCGGCTCGGCGGCCCCCG